>JBBSVF010000004.1:0-30801 GCA_038233745.1 Gemmatimonadales bacterium | reverse complement strand
GTGGCGGCCGCTCGCGCCGCACTCGGAACCATGCGCGTGCTTGACCGCGCGAACGCCCCGGTGCGCGCGCTCAGTCGCGGACTGCAGCAGCGCGTGTCCATCGCGCGCGCCATCGTGCACGGGCCCCGTCTGCTGCTCTGCGATGAACCGTACACGGGGCTCGACGAAACCGGCAGCGTGGCACTCACGGCAACGCTCGCTGAACGGCGCGACGCCGGCGCCGCATTGCTCGTCGTCACTCACAATCTCGGCGAAGGACTCGGGCTGGCCACGCACGCGGCGATCATGCGCCGAGGCCGGTTCGAACGACACGAGCCGCGGGCGGGCGTGGATGCCACCGTGTACGCCAACGAATATCGCGAACTCGTGGGCGCTGATGTCTGACGTCGCCCTGCCGGGTATGCTGCAAGCAGCGTGGCTCGTGGCGCGAAAGGATCTCGCCATCGAGTTCCGCACACGTACCGCGTTCTTCTCCGCCATCGTGTTCGCGCTGCTGGGGCTCACGATCTTCTACTTCGCGTGGGATCCCACCGCGGTGTCCTCGCTCGATCTCGCACCCGGTGTGCTCTGGGTGGTCTTCACCTTCAGCGGACTGCTGGGCCTGCAGCGCTCATTCGGCGTGGAGCAGGCCGGCCGCGCGATGGACGCATTGCTGGCCGCGCCGGTGGATCGCGAGGCGATCTATCTGGGCAAGGCGTTCGCGAATGTTCTGTTCGTGATCGGCGTGCAGGTAATCGCGCTCCCCGCTGTCGCTCTCTTCTACAATATTTCCCTCGGCGCCGTGGCGCTCCCGCTCGCAGCCATCGCCGTGCTGGCCGCCATCGGGATCGTGGCGGTTGGGACACTGTTCAGCAGCATGGCGGTGAACACACGGCTGGCCGAGCTGCTGCTGCCCATGCTCTCGCTGCCCTTTTTCGTGCCGATCGTGATCGCCGCGGCCGGTACCACCTCTCGGCTGCTCGCCGGCCGGCCGATAGCCGAGGCGTGGCCCTGGCTGCGCATTCTGCTCGGCTTCGATCTGGTGTTCACCGTGGCCTGCGCCCTCGCCTTTCCCTACACTCTCGACGAATGACTGCTCCCGCCCTCGACGCGCCGCGCGCGCGACCGGCTCTCGTGGATGGATGGCTCGTGGCCGCGGCGCTGGCCGTGGTGGCCGCGTATGTGCGCGCAATGCTCTTCACGCCTCCAGAGGCCACGCAGGGCCTCGCGCAGAAGATCTACTACCTGCATCTCCCCGCCGCGCTGAATGCCTACCTCGCCTTCGGCGTAGTGGCGATCACGTCCATCGTGTATCTCTGGCTCAAGGATCCGCGCGCCGATCGTGTGGCGGAGAGCAGTGCGGAGGTGGGGCTGCTCTTCACGACCGTGGTGCTCACCACCGGGCCGATCTGGGGCAAACCCATCTGGGGAACCTGGTGGACGTGGGATGCACGCCTCACGCTCACGCTTTTCCTGTGGTTCATCTACGCGGGCTACCTGGTGTTGCGCGGGGCGATCACCGAACCCGACATGCGCGCTCGCTACTCCGCCGTGCTCGGGGTGCTCGGTGCGCTGCTCATCCCGTTCATCCACATGAGCGTGTATCTCTTTCGCACACTGCACCCCATGCCCATCGTGCTCAAGCCCGAGCGGCCGTCGCTGCCCGGTGAAATGCTCACGACGCTGCTCTTCAGCTTCGCGGCCTTCGTGCTGGTGTACCTGGCGCTGGTGCGGGCTCGCTATCGCTACGCAGTGGAACGCGACGCGCTCGCGCTGCGCGACGCCGAGGGCCGCTGAGATGGCTGATACTGCTGGCTACTATCACGCCGCCTATCTCGTGGCCGCCGTGCTCTACTCCGCGTACGCGTGGTCGCTCGTCTCGCGCCGGCGCCGCGTCCTGCGGCGTCTCGCCGAGCTCGACGCAGCGGACGATGAGCGCAATCGATGAGCGAGGATGACGGCGTCGTCTACCTCGTGGGCGCCGGACCGGGTGACCCCGGCCTGATCACGGTACGCGGACGTGATCTGCTCATGAGTTGCGACGCGATTGCGACCGACGCACTCGCGAATCCGGCACTCGTGGCGGCAGCGTGCGCGGGCAACGCGGCCATCGAGGTTTACGAGGTAGGCAAGCGGGGCGGCGATGAACGCTCCGCAACGCAGGATGACATCAACGCGCTCCTCGTGCGACTTGCGCGCGAGGGCAAGCGCGTGGTGCGCCTGAAAGGGGGCGATCCGCTGGTCTTCGGACGCGGCAGTGAGGAGGCGCAGGCCCTGGCCGCAGCGGGTGTGCGTTTCGAGATCGTGCCCGGTATCACCTCCGGAGTTGGCGCGCCAGCCTACGCCGGGATTCCGGTGACGCATCGCGGCGTTGCCACGTCCGTCACCTTCGTCACGGGACACGAGGATCCGGCCAAGGGTGATCTGCAGACCGACTGGGCAGCGCTCGCCCGCGCCGGGGGAACGATCGTGCTGTACATGGGGGTGAAGACGCTGCCGCGCATCGCGGAGGCACTCGTCGCCGGAGGCATGTCACCGGACACGCCCGCTGCATCGATCCAGTGGGGCACGCACGCGTCACAGCGCACCGTCACCGCCACACTCGCGACACTGCCCGCAGCAATCGCTGCGGCGACGCTCACCGCGCCAGTGATCACCGTGATCGGGCATGTGGTGTCGCTTCGCGATCACATTGCATGGCTGGAGCGACGCCCGCTCTTCGGTCGTCGCATCGTCGTCACCCGCGCCTCGGCGCAGGCAGACGGATTGCGGGCCGCGCTCGCGGAGGCCGGTGCCGACGTGCTCGAACTGCCCGCCCTGCGCGTGGAACCGGTGGACGGACACATCCTGCGCGAAGAGCTCGAGCGCCTTGGCGAGTATGACTGGGTGGTGTTCACCAGCCAGAATGCCGTGCGCATCGTGTGGGACACCATGCTCGAGATCGGCATGGATGCGCGGTCGTTCGCCGGCCGCAAGATCGCATGCGTGGGTCGCGCAACTGCAGATGCGCTGCTGCGGCGGGGCATCACTGCGGATGTGATCCCGCTGCGGTACGTAGCCGAGGGGGTGCTGCAGGCGATGGTGGAGCGGGACGATGTGAGTGGATCACGGATTCTGTACCTTGCCGCTGAAGATGCGCGCGCCGTACTCACCGAAGGGCTGCGCGACATCGGCGCCCATGTTGATGTGGTGCGCGTATATCGGTCGGTGCCCACGAATACCGAGAGCGCCGATGTGCTGGCGGCGCTGGAGGGGGGTGAGGTGGATGCTGTCATCTTCGCCGCAGCGAGCGCTGTGCGCGGGTTCGTTCAGGCGGTGGGTCCGGACGCCGCCCGGCGCGCCGGCGCCGTGTCGATCGGGGCGATCACGAGTGCCGCGATCCGCGATGCTGGCATCACCGTGCTTGCGGAGGCAGAGCAGGCCGGGATCGGATCGCTGGTGCAGGCGACCATTCGCGCCTGCTCGGCACGTCCCTAGATGATGCGGTGGCCGAAGGCGCTCATGGCCAATTGCACTGCGAGTTCTGCGGTGCGATTCCGCTCGTCGAGCACCGGATTCGTCTCCACGATGTCAAGGCCGATCATCTGCCCCGAGTCCGCGATGAGCTCCATGGCGAGCTGCGCCTCGCGGTAGGTCGCGCCACCGCGGACCGGTGTGCCCACCCCGGGAGCGTAGTCCGGATCCACCCAGTCCATGTCGCACGACACCCACAGCCGCGCACCATCGTGCGTGGCCAGGGCGATCGCGCGCCCGATCACCTCGCGCAGTCCGAGTTCGTCGATGTCGCGCATCGTGAAGCAGGGAATCCCCCACTCGCGAATCACGCGTCGTTCGAAAGTGTCCAGATCGCGGATGCCCACGAGCGCGGTGCGCGACGGATCGAGCGCTGGCGTTGCCCCGGCGATGCTGCGGAACCGTTCGTCCCCTCGGCCCAGCAGGTGCGCCAGGGGCATGCCGTGGACATTGCCTGTCTCGCTGGCGTCCGGAAGGTTGAGATCGGCGTGCGTGTCGAGATAGAGGCACCCCACCTTTTCGCCCTGCGTCGCAAAATGTCGCGCGGCACCGGCGAGCGAGCCTGCCACGAGGGAATGATCGCCTCCCAGCACCAGCGGCACTTCTCCCTGCGCGACGGCCGCCGCGGTCGCGTCGGCCAGTTCCTCGCAGACCCGTGTGATCACGGGGAGGAAGTCGAGCCCGGATGAATGGCTCATCGTGGCGCGTTCGGGCACCTGGATGTCGCCGGCGTCCACCACCGTGTGCCCGAGCGAGCGAAGACTCTCGCTGATCCGGGCGATGCGGAGTGCCGACGGGCCCATGTTCACGCCGCGTCGCGAGGCGCCGTAATCGAGGGGAACGCCGATCATGCGAATGGATGTCACGGCAACGGGACCGAGGGTGGCGGGAGGAATGCTCTGCACAAGATCGCCGCTTGACCATGTCCGGCGCCAATCTCCTGCGGCGCCGGGAGGGCGACGCTAACTTTCAGGAATGGCCAGGAAGACGTCGTCCTCTGTCATTCGCATCGGTACCCGATCGTCGGAACTCGCCCTTCGGCAGGCGCAGCTTGTCCAGGCGGCGCTGGAGTCGCGCGGTGTGGAGTGCGAGCTGCTCACGTATCGCACCGTCGGCGACAAGCGGCTGGATGAACCGCTGAGCGCGATCGGTGCGAAGGGGCTGTTCACGAAGGAACTCGAGATCGATCTCGCGAAGGGGAAGATCGACATTGCCGTGCACTCGCTCAAGGATCTTCCCACCGAGTCGCCCGACGGACTCACGGTGGGTGCGGTGCTGCAGCGCGAGGATCCGCGCGATGTGCTGGTGGTGAATGGCCGCCTCAGTGCCGCGACGCTCGAGGAGCTGCCGCGCGGTTCGCGGGTGGGGACGTCCAGCCTGCGGCGTCGCGCGCAGTTGCTCTCCGCGCGCGCGGACCTGGAGGTGGCGGAGCTCCGCGGCAACGTGCCCACTCGGCTGAAAAAGATCGACGAAGGGCGGGTGCACGCGGCGATCCTCGCCGCGGCTGGGCTGCACCGGCTCGGGGCCCGCGAATACATCACTTGCTACCTGGATGCTCCAGGCTGGCTGCCGGCGGCGGGGCAGGGGGCCATCGCCGTGCAGATTCGCATTGACGACGCGCGGGTGCGGGAGATGGTGACGCAGATGAACGATCTGCCCACGGAACGCGCCGTGGTTGCTGAGCGCGCGTTTCTCGCGGCGCTCGAGGGCGGATGTCAGGTGCCTATCGGCGCGCTCGCGGTGCCGAATGGCGAAGGGGCGGTGCTGCATGGCATGATCGCAGACATCAGCGGCGAACGAGTGGTGCGCGGCAGCATCCCGCTCGATCTCGACGATCCGGCACTCTGCGGCGTGCGACTGGCCAATAAGCTTCGCGGCGAGGGCGCCACGGAAATTCTCGAGGGACTGCGTCGCGCCGAGTACCTGCCCTCACCACAGCCGGAGTAGCGCGTGCCAGCATTTCCCCACTACCGACCGCGCCGCCTGCGTCGCACTCCCGCACTGCGGGCCCTCGTGCGCGAGACGACGCTCGTGCCTGCGCAACTCATCCTCCCGCTCTTCGTGCGCAGTGGCACCGGAGTTCGCCAGCCAGTGGGCTCGATGCCCGGCGTGTCGCAGACCTCGGTGGACGAAATGCTGGCGGACGCGCGCGCCGCTGCCGAGGTGGGAGTGGGCGCCGTGCTGCTCTTCGGCATTCCCGAGAGCAAGGACGAGTCGGGAAGCGCGGCGTGGGATGATGCCGGCCCGGTGCAATACGCGGTGCGTGCGCTCAAGCGGGAGTTTCCGCAGCTGGTGGTGATCACCGATGTGTGCATGTGCGAGTACACATCGCATGGGCACTGCGGTGTGCTGCGCGACGGCGACGTCGACAATGACGCCACGCTCGAGCTGCTGGTGCGCGCGTCACTCTCGCATGCGCGCGCCGGTGCCGACATCGTGGCGCCCAGTGACATGATGGATGGGCGCGTGGGTGCCATCAGGCTGGCGCTCGACGCCGCCGGCTTCTCGCACGTGGCCATCATGAGCTACGCGGCGAAGTTTGCGAGCGCGTTCTACGGACCCTTCCGCGAGGCCGCGGAGAGCACGCCGCAGACTGGTGACCGGCGCGGCTACCAGATGGACGCCGGCAACGCGGACGAGGCGCTGCGCGAGGTGTGGCAGGACATCGAGGAGGGCGCCGACATTGTCATGGTGAAGCCAGCAGGCCCCTATCTGGATCTCGTGCGCCGCGTGAAGGACGAGACCGGCTATCCTCTCGCTGCGTACCAGGTGAGTGGCGAGTTCGCTATGATTCATGCAGCCGCAGACCGGGGCTGGATCGACCGCGAACGCGCCATGATGGAGAGTCTGGTGGGCATTCGCCGCGCCGGGGCTGACATGATCATCACGTATTTCGCCGTCGACGCTGCGCGCTTCCTGCGCAGCGCGCGGTGACGAGCGGCTCGGCAGCAGTGCACGAGTACGCCGGGAGAAGCCGATGAAGTACCGCACCTTTCCGGGCACCGACATCAGCGTGAGCGAGGTGGGGTTCGGCACCTGGACCGTGTCCACCGGCTGGTGGGGAGAGAAGACCGACGCCGAGGCCGTGGCGATGATGCGGCGTGCGCGCGACGAGCATGGCGTCACCTTCTTCGACGCCGCTGATGCGTATGGCAATGGACGCGCAGAGCGGCAGATCGCCGAGGCATTCCGCGGGCGACGCAGCGAGATCGTCATCGGCACCAAGGTGGGGTACGACATCTACGACGAGGAGGCCATCGCGAGCCGTCGCGGACAGTCGGAACTGCCCATGCGCACCGATCCGGCGTTTATCCGGATGGCAGTAGATCGGTGCCTGGAGCGCCTGGAGACCGACTACATCGACGTGCTGCAGCTGCACAATGCGAAGATGGAGCATGTGCGCGACGCCGGGCTCTGGGGCACCATGCGCGAGCTGGTGGCCGAGGGGAAGATCCGGGCGTGGGGCGCCGCGTTCGGGCCCGCCATCGGCTGGCTGTACGAGGCGGTGGAACTCGTGGAGCGCGAGCCCGACGTGAACACCATCCAGATGATCTGGAATGTGCTCGAGCAGCATCCGGGCAGTGCGATGCTCGAGGCGGCGCGCCGCCATGCGCCCAACTGCTGCTTCAACGTGCGCGTGACGCACGCGAGCGGAATGCTCGAAGGGAAGTACACCGCCGACACCGTGTTTGCCGAGGACGATCATCGTCGTCACCGGCCGCGGTCATGGCTCGTGAACGGCGTGGAGAAGGTGAAGACTCTCGATTTTCTCGTGCATGACCGCATCGCGCTGGGGCAGGCCGCGCTGCAATGGCTGCTGGCCGAGCCGCTGGTGGTGACGACACTGCCGAACGTGTACGACGACGAGCAGATGCGCGAGTTCGCGCAGGCCAGCGATCTTGCACCGATGTCGGCGGCTGAGCTGGCGCGGGTGAAGGCGCTGGATGCAGGCAACTTCGGCATCGAGGAGCCGCCGATGAAGTACAAGGGCGCCATGACACGCGAGGGCGGCGCCAACGGCGACCTTCAGCGGGCGCGCAATCCCATTTCGCAGCCGGTGTCCGCGCCGGCCCACCAGGGCGCAGCATGATCAATCTGTGGCACGACCTTCCTGCCGGCGCGCATGTGCCGGAGTGCGTTACCGCGGTGATCGAGATTCCGTCGGGAAGCCGCAACAAGTACGAACTCGACAAGGCGAGCGGAATGCTCAAGCTCGATCGCGTCCTGTTCTCCGCGGTGCACTATCCAGGCGATTACGGATTCATCCCGCGGACGCTGCACGAGGATGGCGACCCGCTGGACGTTCTGGTGCTGGTGCAGCAGGAAACCTTTCCCGGCTGTCAGATCGACGTGCGCCCCATCGGCGTGCTCAAGATGCTGGACCTCGGCGAGCCCGACGACAAGATCCTCGGTGTCCCACTGCACGATCCGTATCACCAGGAGTTCTTCGACATCGCCGACATTCCGCAGCATCTGTTGAAGGAAGTGGAGCACTTCTTCCGCACCTACAAGGATCTCGAGGGCAAGCGGGTGGAGATCATCGGGTGGGGCAAGAGCGACGAGGCCACGCGCATCGTGCTGGAGTGCATCGCACGGTATGATGTGACGTATGCGGGGCACGGCCGCTGACCCTTGGCAACCTGATCAGCGGCTGAGGCGCAGGGGCGGGCTCGGCGCCTACGGGACCGGACGCACCGCCCCGTGGTCGCCAGGCTCGCCGCCACGCCGCAGGAACAGTCCGTCGTAGAGCAGCGCCGCAGCACACGACCCGACGATCGGCCCGATCCAGTACACCGCCTGTCCCTCGAGCACGCCACTCACGATCGCGGGACCGAAGGAGCGGGCAGGATTCATCGAAGCGCCCGTGAGCGGCCCAAAGGCCAGGATGTCCGCGGTGACGGCAAGCCCGATCGCGAACCCGCCCACTTTCGGCGCCTGTGGATCCACCGCGGTGCCGAACACCACGAATGTCAGGAAGAAGGTCGCGAGGGCCTCCACGAAGATGGCCTGGAGCGCCGACAGGTCCACGCTGATGGATTGTCCTCCCAGGCGCGTGGCGGCGGCGATGCCCGCAGGAAACACGGCCTTCAGCGCATAAGCCGCCAGCGCGGCTCCGAGCAGCTGTGCCACAATGTACAGCATCGCCATCGTGGGCTCGATGCGCCGAGTCACGAGGAAGCCAAGCGTGACCGCCGGATTGAGATGCCCGGAGATGCGCATCGTGGCCGTTACCATGATCGCCAGGATTGTCCCGTGCGCGAGTGCGGCGATCAGCAGTCCGTTGGGATTGCCCGACATCTGGGCGGCCATGATGGAGCCGCCGCCCACGAAGACGAGTGCGAAGATGCCGATGAGCTCCGCGGCGAAATGACGCCAGCTGTCGCGCATGTGTGGTAGGGAAGGAGGGGGCCGCTCGTGCGGTCGCGGGTAAGCTAGCCGCCCACCGCTGGGGGGGCTACACCCCGTCGTGCCGCTTGAGCACCACCGCCGCGTTGATTCCGCCGAACCCGAAGCTGTTGCTCAGCGCATACTCCACATCGGCATCACGTCCCACATTCGGGATGTAGTCCAGGTCGCAGCCCTTGGCCGGCGTGTGATGGTTGAGTGTGGGCGGCAGCCACTTCCGACTCAACGCGAGCGCGGTGATCGCCAGCTCCATCGCTCCCGACGCGCCCAGCGCATGGCCGTAATAGCCCTTCGTGCTGCTCACCGGCACCACATCGGCGTGCTCGCCGAAGGTGCGACGGATCGCCAGCGTCTCAGTCGGATCGTTGAGGGGCGTGGAACTCCCGTGCGCATTGATGTAGCCAATCTCGTGCGGCGCGATGCTCGCGTCCTGCAGGGCAAGACTCATCGAACGCGCCGCCTGCGCGCCGTCGGGACGCGGAGCGGTCATGTGATGCGCGTCGTTCGAGCTGCCGAATCCAACGACCTCCGCGTAGATCCGCGCCCCCCGCGCAATCGCGCGATCCATCTCCTCCAGCATCAGCACTGCCGCCCCCTCGGCCATCACGAAACCATCGCGACCCTGCTCGAACGGGCGCGACGCAGCCGACGGATTGTCATTACGCGTCGACATGGCCCGGATCAGCGAGAACGCGCCGTAGCAGAGGGGAGCGAGCGGCGCTTCCGATCCACCGGCGAACATCAGGTCTGCGTACCCATCCCGGATGGCCCGGAACGCATCGCCGATGGCAATGGTGCCCGACGCGCAGCTCATCGCGTTCGTGCTGTTGGGACCCTGCACGCCCAGCTCGATGGCCACATTGCAACTCGCCGAGCCCACGAACACGTTGAGCGCGAGCGCGGGATCCACTCCCCTGCCACCCTCCCGCAGGAAATTGCCCAGCTGATCCTCGGCGAACCGCAGTCCGCCGAGCGCGCTGCCCATCATCGCTCCCACGCGCTCGGAGTCCTCGGCTGCCAGATCGATCCCCGCGTCGGCCACCGCTTGCTGCGAGCACGCGACCGCGAAAGAGCTGAAGCGATCGAACCGGCGAGCCTTCTTTACCTCGAAGTAATCCGTGGGTTCGAAGTCGTTCACCTGTCCGGCGTTGCGACTGCGCCACATGGACGGATCGAAACGCGTGATGGTCTGCACCGCACTCTTCTCGCTCCGCAACCCATCCCACAGTCCATTCACCGTGACACCGATAGGCGTGACAGCCCCGATCCCCGTGATTGCAACCCGCCGACGATCAGCCACTGCACATCCCTCGTGTGATATCCATTAGTTACCCGCTCCGATCGCGTGTCGTTCCGCGGCAGCACCGAGCCCAGCCAGTGTCCGGCTCGCTATGCCATGGACGAACACCGGCCCGATCACCGCTGTTGCCGCGAACTCGCCGATCCCTGGAATGGGAGGACCATCCCACAGATGCACGATACGTACGAAGGTGCCATCCCCGCGCTCTTCGAACGTCCACTCCACCTCCATCCCCTTCGTGATGCCGGCGATGTGCGTGTAGCGCACCGCTGGGGGCGTTGCACCACCTGGCTGGTGCACCGACATGCGCGATCGCCACCAGGTGGGCCACTGGATGATGCCGAAGGGCCGATACGCACTCATGTCCACGATGCCTCCGTCATCGCTCCGGCGCTCCTGGAAGCGCACGAACCGATAGTGCGGCAGCAACGAGGGCCAGCGCTCCACATCGGCCGAGAGCGCCAAGATTGTCCGGAGCGGCGCCCGGACGAGCAACTCATCCACCGTCCGCATGGTTCGCGATACGGGCATGGGGCCGAGATCGAGCGGCGCGAGGGCGGTCATGTGGATCTCCATGTGGCAGTAAGGCGGAAGCCAGGATGACGTCGCACGGTTGGAAGAACGCCAACGGCATCGCGAACGTGCCCGCGAAGCTCGGCGCCAGTGAATCCGCGCAGCACCGAGACGGCGCCGTCATGCCGGCTCACGGGGTGGAAGCCCAGTGGCCAGGTGACAAGCCAGAAGCCGGACAGTGCCACCCAGCTCCGACGCAGGTCGCTCACGATCACAGCGTGCCGCGCCACGCGAGTGAGCTCTGCGAGCACCACCGGAATCTGCGCGTCCTCGAAGTGATGGAGCACCTGCGAACAAATCACCACGTCGACGCAGGAGTCGCGAAGAGGAAGCCGCATGGCATCGCCGGCCACGCTCATGTCCAGCACGCCGCGTGAGGCCCGCGCGAGCGTCTCCGCTTCGTCCAGGCCGATGGTTTCCAGCACCACGCCGCCGCGCGCCGCAAGTGCGCGCGCCTGTGCGGGTATGTCGCCGAGGCCGGTCCCCACATCCAGCAGGGATGCGGTAACCCCGAGTGATGGCAACAGCCGTGCGATTTCCCGGAGCACGGCGTTGGTGCCACCGAGCACGGTGTTGGAGCGGCGGATGTCGCGCAGCGACCGATGGCGAACTGCAGGAGGCGTAGCCGGATCGTCGAGGATTTCATGCCGCATCCGGCGGGGCGGTATCAGCACACGCTACCGTTCGAGCTGTGCATAACCACCTCGGTAGTACAGGAGCGGCCGCGCCTTGTCGTCGCACTCCGCCCACTCGACCTCGCCGATGATCAGCGTGTGATCCCCCGCCGCGTGACGGTCAACGATACGACACTCCAGGTGCGCCAGCGCATCCTCGAGCAGCACGATGCCGCTTTCGCGACGCGTGTACCCCAGACCCTCGAAACGATGGGTGCTCTCCACCGTCGCGAAGCGGCGGGACAGCGCCTCCTGCGTGGCGCTCAACACATTCACGCAGAATCGATCTGCGCGCTCCAAGGGCATGTACACCGAGGCGTTGCGGTCCACGCACGCCTGCACGAGGGGCGGCTGCAGACTTACGCTGCAGAATGCGCTCACCGTCATGCCCACGTCGCGTTCGTCAACATCGCGGGCTGTGATCACCGTCACGCCGGAGGCAAAGCGGCCAAGGACGCTGCGATAGGAATCGGGGTCGATCGTCATGCGCGCGGAATGGGTCAGGCGCCCGAAGGGCGGAACAGGTTCATGAGATACCGGGGATGCAGCACCTCGCGCGCTGGCACGAAGTCGCCGGTGACCCCCACCAGAAGATCGGCCATGTCCTTTCGCGTCGCGAGAGTCTTCGTGAAGTAGTTGATGGCAGGTGCGCAGTGGACCGCTGCCGAGATGAGGCGTTCCACCATCCACTTGCCGCGAAACTCCCGCGTACGCTCACGGTCGTACGCCTGCAACGCGCTGTCGGCGTCGTCCACACGCTCGGCGCCAAGCGCGCGGAGTGCATGCGGCGCGAGCAGCTCACCTCCGCGCAGCGCCGTATAGATCCCTTCACCAGTGAACGGATCGAAGAACTCGGCCGCATCGCCCACGAGGGAGACGCCAGGCGCCCATCCGCGACGCGCGTGAGACGCGAACGGTCCCGTGGCCATGACGTCCGTCACGCGCCGCGCGCCCTGCAGCCGCGGCGCGAGCTGCGGACGGTCGCGCAACCACTGTTCGAAGAACGCCGTGCGATCGCCTCGAGCGAGATGTGCAAGCCGCCGCGGCACCACCATCGCCACGTTCGTGAGACCCTGGTCCACGCGCGCGAGGCCCACATATCCCACGCCGCGCTCCACATGCATCTCGCCCCAGTCGCCCACGCCGCCGAAGTTCTGATAGTGCGCCACGAGCGCCAGGCGACGCGGCCACACCCGGCTGCGCCGCGCGAGGCCGGTACGATGCGCGATCGCTGAGTGAAGACCGTCGGCGCCGATGACGAGTCCTGCGTCGATCGTGCCGGTTCGTGTACGCACGCCAGTCACTCGCTCTCGCGCATCGCGCATCACGTCCAGCACCTGCACCTCTTCACGCACCTCCGCGCCTGCGTTGCGCGCCGCGTCCAGGAGCAGCGGATCCAGCACCGTGCGCCGAAGCGCCAGTCCGCGGTCGCGGAACGCAGCATAGCCATGCGACGCCACGAAATCTCCGCGGAGCACAGAGCCGTTCGGCGCGCGCACCGTCATGCCCGCCAGGTGCGAGGGCGACGCACGTTCCACCGCGGCCAGTGCACCCATCGCCTGCAGGATGCGGCCGGACTGCGGACTCAGGTACTCCGCGCAGGGCTTCGGGCGCGGAAACCGCGAGCGATCGAGGATGAGCACCCGCGCGCCGGCCCGTGCCATCGCGAATGCGGTGGACGACCCAGCCGGGCCACCACCGACGATAATCGCGTCGTACCGCTCACCTGCTGCGCTCATGCTCACTGTCGAAGGCTATCCCCGGGAAAGCAGTGCGGCTACCGCCGCCCCCACGATCGTGGCGGACAGATTCACCGCGTCGTTCTCGACCCCCGCAACGCCCTCGGCAACGGAGGTAGTGGTACCGCACCCGTGGACACGACGTTCCGTGTAACGGCGGCACTGCGAACACCAGCGCCGCTCCTGCAGCGTCGCGCCGAGCACGGTATCTGCCGCCGCGCCAGCGATGCCACCCACGATCACCGCCCGCAGGTTTACCGGCACTCCCAGCGACGCGGCGCCGATCGCGATTGCCGTAGCGCCCAGACCCATCGCCAGCGTTCCCGCAACCGACACACCGCCGGAGGTGCCGGTCTCGATCCGCGTGAACGTGCGGAGCGAGAGGGGAGTTCCACCGAGCAGCGTGCCGATCTCGGTGGCCCAGGTATCCGCGGCGGAGGCCGCAATGGCGCCGAGCGCAGCAGTGGCCCAGAGTGACGCAGTGCCGGGGGCGAGAAGAAGGCAGGCAGCGAACACTCCGCCATTCGCGAGCACCTGCCGCCAGTCTCGCGCACCACCCTTCGCCACCACCGTGCCGGTGCGCAGCGCCTTCTCCCGTGCGCCGATCCGGGAGAGCAGCGCAGATACCGCGAAGTAGCCGATCAGCAGCGCGCCCCACCGCCCGCCCGCGAGCATCGCCGCCGCGCCAACTGCCGAGGCGGCCAGCGCGCCACTGCGAGAGAGCGAGCCTGCACGCCAGGCCACGAGGGCCGCGGCAGGGGCCAGGAGGAGGAGGAGCAGTTCGCGAATCGGCACGTGCGGAAATGATGCGTGGAACGAGAGGGTCGAGCACCGTCGCGGGAGACCACGACAGGAGTTCTCGCGGTTCACCGGAAGCCGATCACAAGCTATTCTTCGGACAACTTCTCCTCACACCCCTTTCCATGCTTGCCACGGTCGACGCGCTCCTTCCTCTCAGTTTCCTCGAAGCGGTGCGCGCCGTGGATACCCCTGAGGGGGTGCTGGAAGCCGAGTTCGTGGACGAGCTGCGCAACAAGCGCTTCGGTCTGAGCGATACCGTCTACACCCAGATCAAGCGGTATACCGAGGCAGTCCGGAAGAACCACCGGACTCCGCAGGAAGAGGCCATTGCCCTTGCGCGCCTCCTCGGACGTCGACCCGATGCCGAAGAGGTGCTGCGCGCCGCCGGTCGCTTCCTCGCGCACGAGTCGTACATGACCATTTCGCCAGTCACGCGCGGGTTGATGAAGGTGCTGCCGTCCATGTTCTCCCGTCCCATGGCATTCAGGCGCGCACGCCGGATCATCAAGCGCTACCTGAATGGTACGGTGCGGCGCGTTGGCCAGTACGTCCTGCTGGAGATTCCCCGCTCCGTCACCCTGGGCGTCGCTCCAGGAAGTCAGGGGTGCGCCTTCTACGAGGCCACGCTCAAGGAACTGCTGCGCCTGCTCGTGGGTGCCTCCGGCGCGGTGGAGCATACCCGCTGCGAGGGTCGCAGCGAAGGCACCTGTGAATGGCGCGCCGACTGGCGCGGGGCCGACCGCTCTCACTCTCGCTGACCCCCGCCTCATGCTCACGCCCGAGACCCTTCCCGTCATTCAGCGCCGGCTGGCCGAGATGGGGCTGGATGGCTGGCTGATCTACGACTTTCAGGGCACGAACCCCGCAGCGCGTCCCATCCTTGGGCTCGACGGATTCATCAGCCGCCGCATCTTCGCGCTGATTCCCCGCGAGGGCGTGCCGCACGGGCTCGGACATGCCATCGAACCCGGTCCGTGGGGCAAGTGGCCCGCGGAGTGGACGCGTGGCTCGTACAGCTCATGGCGCTCGCTGGAGGACAGCGTCGGCGCCATGGTGACCGGACGGCGCCTCGCGATGGAGTATTCGGCCGGCGATGCGGTGCCGTATCTCGATCGCGTCCCCGCCGGTGTGCTGGAGATGATTCGTAGTGCCGGCGCTGTGGACATCGTCTCCAGTGGCGAGCTGGTGTCGGAGTTCTACGCCGCCTGGACTCCCGCTCACATGGCCTCGCACCGACGCACCGCCGAGATCATCCGCGACATCGCGCGCGAGGCGTTCGCGCTGATCGGGCGACGCGCGCGCACCGATGCGCCAGCCACCGAGCTCGAGGTGATGCAGTGGATCCTCGGCGAGTTCCATGCGAATGGTCTGGAGACCGACCACGGTCCCAACGTGAGCGCCTCGGCCAATGCCGCGAACCCGCACTACGAGCCCAGTGAGGCGAATCCGCGCCCGATCGTGGAGGGCGACACGGTGCTCATCGATCTCTGGGCACACCCCGACGACGGTGTCTGGGCCGATCAGACCTGGATGGCGTCGGTGGGCGAGCCCTCGGCGCGAGCGCTCGAGGTGTGGACTGCTATCCGCGACGCGCGGGAGGCCGCCGTGGAGTGCGTTGTGAGCGGTGTGGCAGCCGGCAAGGCACTCAGTGGCGGCGAAGTGGACGACGCGGCCCGGCGCGTGGTGGAGTCGCGAGGGTTTGGAGAGTATTTCACGCATCGGACCGGGCACTCCATCGATCCGCGCTCGCTGCACGGCGCCGGACCGCATCTCGACAATCTCGAGACGCGCGAGGAACGCCTTCTGATTTCCGGTGTGGCCTTCTCCATCGAGCCGGGCATCTACATCCCCGGCGAGATCGGCATGCGCACGGAAGTGAATGCGTATATCGAGGGCGGTCGCGCGGTGATTACGCCGGACGTGCGGCAGACGGACCTCATCATCGTCTGATTGGCGACGCCAGCAGCGTCATCTGGCTCGGCCCTTGCCCGTGGGCAGGGCGATGCTCACCTCATCTCCTGCCTGCCAGTGATCGCTTTTCGTTCGGTTCCATCCGCTGGTCGCATCCTGCTTCCGGCGACGCTCGCCATCGTCACCCTGCTGGCCTGTTCTGGCGATTCGGCCAAGGGCAAGCCGGGCGCCGGCCGTCGGGCACCCGGTGATACCTCCGTGGATGCCACGATCATGGAGTCCGCCGGCGACGTCGTGATTCCGGCCGCGAGCGCTGGCTACACGGTGAGCGCGGCGGGATCGGGTGTCGTGGCGGGAACGGTAGCCTCGTCGGTCGTATTGCAACCGGCAGCTCCCATGTCGACGGGGGCCGACAGTGCCGCCTGCGGAGCGACGGTCGCTGACGAATCGGTGAAGGATTCCAGCACCACCCTCACCGGTGCAGTGGTGTGGCTCGAAGGGGTGCACAGCGGACGAGCATTGCCGGCGACCCGGCGTATAGAGCTCGAGAGCGACAAGTGCCGCTTGCTGCCACGGGTGCAGGCCACCGTCACGAACAGCGCAGTGAACGTGCTGGGACACGATGACTTTCGTCAGCACCTGCGCTTCATCGCCGGAGGCGAGTCGAGCCCGCGCGCCAGCGTGCTGCTGGGCAGGCACGAGCAGGTGATCCCCACCGAGATGCCCTTCCGCACCGCGGGGCTCGTGATCGTCCGCGACGTGGACCACAGCTGGCCAACTGCATTCATCGCGGTGTTCGATCATCCGTATTACGCAGTGACGAATGCGGAGGGGCGATTCAGCATCGAGGGCGTACCCGCGGGGAGCTACACCCTGCATGCATGGCACGAGCGCTCCAAGCCCTTTGAGCAGAAGGTGACCGTCGGAGCAGGAACGGGTGCGTTGTCGCTCACCCTCGATCCGCGCTGATCACCGCACGGCCTCAGTCGCGCAGCTCGGCGCGATAGAGCTTCGCATACACGCCGTTGCCGCTCGCGAGGTCGGCATGCGTTCCTGACTCCACGATGCGACCGTGTTCCAGCACCAGGAGCCGGTCGGCCCGCCGCACGGTGCGCAGGCGATGCGCGATGATCAGCGTGGAACGGCCGCGCAGCAGCTCTTCCATCGCCTCCTCCACCAGCCGCTCGCTCTCGTTGTCCAGGCTGGAGGTGGCCTCATCGAGCACCACGACCGCGGGATCCTTCAGAAACACGCGAGCGAGCGCGATACGCTGTCGCTGACCGCCGGAGAGCTTCACGCCCCGTTCGCCAACGAGTGTCTCCAGCCCCTGCGGCAACCGGTCGATGAATTCGATGGCGTGGGCGGCGCGCGCGGCGGCCAGCACATCCTCCACTGACGCGTCAGGGCGCGCATATGCGATGTTCTCGCGGATCGTGCCGCTGAACAATGCGGGCTCCTGCGGCACCAGCCCCACGGAGCCGCGGAGATCGGCAAATGACAACTGCCGCACATCCACGCCATCAAGGGTGATCGAGCCCCGCGTCACATCCCAGAAGCGTGGGATGAGCGACGCCACTGTCGTCTTGCCAGCGCCGCTCGGTCCCACCAGGGCGACGACCTCCCCGGGCGCGATGTCGAATGACACGTCGCACAGGGCATCGGGGAGCTCGTCGCCATATCGGAACCAGACATCGCGCAACGACACCGCTCCCCGCACCGGCCTGGCGAGTGCCACGGTATCCACGGGCTCGGAGACAGTCGCTTTCATGTGCAGCAACTCGAACACGCGCTGGGCGGCGCCCACCGCTTCCTGGTAGCTGCCGAACAGCGAGGCCAGCGAGCCCACTGCCGCCGCCACGGTGATTGCGTACAGCAGAAAAGAGACGAGCGCACCCGGCGTCAGCACACCATCGAGCACCAGGCGTCCGCCCTGCCAGAGCACGGCCACCACGCCCGCAAAGGCCATGAAGCCCACAATGCCGAAGAGCAGCGCGCGCATCTTTGCACGATTGATCGCCGCCACCACCACACCGGACAGCAGCTGCCGATACCGTCGCGTTTCCTCGCCCTCGCGCACGAAGCTCTGCACCGTGCGGATCTGCGAGAACGACTCGTCCGCCATTCCCATCGCCTCGGCCACGCGATCCTGCACGCCGGTACTCGCGCGACGCAGGCGTCGCCCGAAGAAGAACGCCGACCCGACCACGAGCGGAACGACCGCGAGCGTGGTGAAAGTGAGCTGCGAATGCGTGAACGCCAGCAGCGCCACGCCACCGACCAGAAAGAGCGACTGTCGCGACAGCTCGCTCACCCATGTGCCGAGCAGCGATTGCAGCACCGCGAGATCGGCGGAGAGGCGACTCGTGAGTTCGCCGGTGCGCCGCTCGGTGAAGAAGCCGGGAGACAATCGCACGAGGTGCGCAAACGCATCCTCCCGCAGTCCCGCAACCACGAGCTCCGCCGTGCCGGTGAGCAGGTACACCTGGATGAAGTTCATCACGCCCTGCAGGGCGAAGGCGAGCACCAGGCCAATGGCAATGCGGTCCAGCAGGGCGCGGTCGTGCTGCTGGAAGGCGGCATCCAGCAGGTGACGCACCACCTGCGGAAACGCGAGGCCGACCGCGGCGGCCACGATCAGGCAGACGCCGCACACCATCAGGCGCACGACGTACGGGCGCAGGCGTGGCAGCAACTCGGACAACGGCTTGGGGGACTTCGGACGGCGTGACACCGCCGGCGCGGATGCGGGCTCGCTCACGGGTAGGTCTGCGGGCCCTCGCCCCGGAGCCAGAGCCGCACCGTCGTGAGCGACTGGTTCATAGGGCGCGGAAGTCGGCTCTGCGCCACACACCACTCGAGCAGCGTGTCCGCGCTTTCGTGCGCAGGCTCGGCCGGCGCACTCCAGTCGCGCGCGTCCCAACGTCGCACGCGCACCATGCCCGCGGCATCGCGCGTGCCGATGAGCATGAGACTTTCTGGAGCGTCGCGATGACCCGCCAGCAACACCGGTAGTTCCTGACTCACGCCACCGCTCGATCCACGACCATCGCCGTAAAGAGCAGCGCCAGGTACAGGAGTGAGAACTTGTAGAGTGACCATGCGGGCTTCACGAAATCAGCAGCCCGTAACACACGCATGACACCCACTAGCAGCCAGGCGCCGAGTGCCGACGCCATCACCAGGTAGGGAACGCCGAGCGCACCGAACGCAACCGGCAGCAGCGTGATCGGGAGCAGGATCAGCGTGTACCAGAGCATGTTGCGCATCGTCTCGCGCTCGCCCCAGACGAGCGGCGCCATCGGCACACCGGCCCGCCCATAATCGCCCTGCTTGTTCAGCGCGAGCGCCCAGAAATGGGGAGGCGTCCAGTAGAAGATGATCAGGAACAGGTACACGGCCAGCAGGTCGACGCGGCCTGTGACCGACGCCCAACCCACGAGTGGCGGGAAGGCGCCCGCGGCGCCGCCGATCACGATGTTCTGTGGCGAGCTGCGCTTGAGCCAGCGCGTGTAGACGAACACGTAGGTGTAGAAACCGCCGAGCGCGAGTGCGGCGGTAAGGACGTTGGCGACGTGCGCCAGCAGCCAGGTGGCTGTGGTCGCGCAGAGGATGCCGAAGGCGAGCACGGCTTCCGCGCGCATGCGCCCACTGGGAATGGGACGCAGGCGCGTGCGCGCCATGCGGTCGTCGATGTCGCGGTCCATGTACATGTTCACCGCATTCGCCCCGCCGGCCATCAGATAGCCGCCGACGAACACCGCGAGCACGAGCGTCCACGACGGCCGGCCCGCCACGTACATCGGCGCGATGGTGGTGACGAGCAGCAGCGAGATGATGCGCGGCTTCGTGAGCGCTACGAGATCGCGCCAGAAACTCGGGGGTGTGGCAACCACGGCGGTGACGGGCTCGCTCAAAAGTCGGCGCCTCGCGCCACGATCACGGCCACGCTGTGCATCATCTTGGGGCGCGCGGTGACGGGGCGCGCCGCGGGCCCATCCACGTCCGGCACCGCCGCGGTCGTGTCGCTCAACGGTTCCGCTGCTGTGGCCACGACCACCGGAGCTTCGACTGGCTGCAGCCCATCCAACGACTCCTCGCTATTCACCTCGTCGATCAACTGCTCGATCGCCGCGCGATCCGACGCGGCCTGCTCCGCCACCACGGGCGACGAGATCATCACCGGCGCCTCCGCCAGTGCACTCGCGAAGGCAATGCGTGGCGTGGTCACAGTCGCAGTACGCACCGCATCGGCCATCACGAACTCGTCGGCACTGGGTGCGGGAACTGTGGGTTCGTGCAGTGCACCGACAGCTGCGCCGCCGCCGCCCCGGACCCGCGCGAGATACGCCAGTGCGAACGCGCCAATCCACACCGCCACGCCTGTGGCCTCGTGCAGCGAACGCAGCACGGGCGGGAGATGCATGCCGATCATCGCGCCCGCCACGAGCAGCTGCAGCACCCCCAGTCCCGCCGCGATCGCCGCCGCTCGGCGCAGCACCGGCGGCTCCATCCGCTTTCGGAAGGCGAATGCCAGGCCGACCAGGTGGAGCACAACCACCAACGCCAGAATCCGGTGCGTGAGCTGCACATGCACCGCTGACAACGCCACATCGGGATTCGTGCCGCACTGCGGAAACTTGAGACACGCTACCGCCGCGCCCGGATACTTCGCGGTGAGCCCACCCATCACTACCGTGAGCAGTGCCATCACCGCGCCAGCGGCACTCCCGCGCATGGCCTTGGCCGAGCGAGTGGACGCCATCGCGCTGGCACCGCCAAGGCCGCCAGTTCGAATCACCGTCGCGACCACTGCGGCCACGAGACTCATCGCCACCGTCCAGTGCGCGAGCGTCGCGAATGGCGCGTTGCCGAGCTTCACGGTCATGGCGCCGAGCAGCGCGGCGGCGAATCCCAGCGTCACCGCCAGGGCAGCGCTGCGGAGCACCCCGTGACGGCCACCCACACCCGGCTCCATGCGTCGCCGCCACGCGGCCACGAGCACCGCAATGAGGCTCAGCAGCAGGATCGACGCGAGATAGCGGTGCGTTACCTCGATGATGAGATCGGGGCGGTCGAGTGGGGGAAAGAAGCTGCCGTAGCAGCGCGGCCAGTGATCGCCGCAGCCCATGCCTGATCCGGAGATCCGGACGATGGCCCCGAAGATCAGGTGAAGGCACGCCACGGCGAACGCGGCGGTCGCATAGCGCCGGAGCGCCTTCATCGCATCGCCCTCCAGGTGAAGAACAGCAGCGCCGCGAGCCCTATGGCCGGCACCACAGCCCACACGACCTCCACCGCGCCGCGTGAGCGAGGCAGTGTGCCCGACGGGTCGGCAATGCGATGCTTGCCGAGCACGGAGCGGATGATCAGGAGCTGGGCGACCGCGCAGCACGCCACGGACGTCCAGAAGAGCCCGTCGGCGAAGGAATGGCGCATGATACGGAGGGCGGACAACTATAAAGGGCGAATGCGAAAGCTCGCGCGCCGCGTGAGTGGGGTCAACCGGGGGAAGCCCTACGGATGCGCCGCGGCCTCTCGCCGCCGTCGCGCGCGCGTCGTACCATTCCGCCATGTCGACGACTCTCTCCCCGCCCCCGCGCGAGCTCAAACGGCAGATCGGACTGTGGAGCGCCGTTGCGGTGCTCATCGGGTCCACCATCGGCTCCGGCATCTTTCGCTCGCCCGCCGGCGTCACCGACAAGCTGCCGGGCCCGCTCCCACTCATGTCGGTCTGGGTCGCTGGCGGTCTGTTCGCGCTCTGCGGCGCACTCACCCTGGCGGAGATCGCCGGCGCCTTCCCGAAAACCGGGGGCGCCTACGTCTTCATTCGCGAAGGATGGGGACGGCTCCCGGCCTTCCTCTTCGGCTGGTCCGAGCTGGTGTTGATCCGCGCCGCCTCGCTCGGCGCCGTGAGCACCACCTTCGCCGAGTACTTCCTGCGGGTGCTGGGCTACGATCCCGCGCTGGCGCCGTACAGCGACTGGGTGCACTACGTCGCCGCAGTGGCTATCGGCCTCACGGCGACGTTCAACTACGTCGGCGTGCGGTGGGGGTCGCTCGTCCAGAATGCGACGACGCTCGCGAAGTACGGAGGACTGCTGTTCATCATCCTGCTGGCCTTCGCGATCGGACTGCCGCGCACTGGAGGTGGCTACTACACCCCCGCAGCGCCCGCGGGCTCATTCCACGTGGCGGCCTTCGGCCTGGCCCTCGTGAGCGTGCTCTGGGCCTTCGACGGCTGGGCCGACCTGAGCTTCGTCGCCGGCGAGGTGGAGAATCCACGGAAGACGCTGCCGCGCGCGCTCATCATCGGCACTGTCGCGGTGATCGTGATCTACTTGCTCGCCAACCTGGCCTACCTGGCAGTGATGCCGGTGGACGAGATCCGGCACTCGAAACTCGTCGCCGCGGACGTGGCAGAGCGGCTGATCGGTCCGGCGGGAGTGGTGTTCGTCGCCGTCACGGTGATGCTGTCCACCTTCGGCACGCTGAATGGCTCGCTCCTCACGGCCCCGAGGATCTTCTTCGCCATGGCGGACGACGGACTCTTCTTCCGACGCGTGGCCACGGTGCACCCGAAGTACGGAACGCCCTCCGTGGCGATCGTGCTCACGACGGTGCTCGGAATCATCTTCGTCCTGGCGCGAACCTTCGAGCAACTCGCCGATGCGTTCGTCACCGCGATCGTGCCGTTCTACGCGCTCGCGGTGGCGTCGATCTTCGTGCTCAGGCGGCGGCCGGATTACGATCCGTCGTTCCGCGTGCCGTTGTATCCGCTCGTCCCGGCGCTGTTCGTGCTGGCCACGATTTTTCTGCTGGGCAACGCGATCGTGGATCCATCGTCGCGCTGGGCTACCATCAGCGTGCTCGGGGTGATCGTGGTTGGAGTTCCGGTGTATTTCCTGACGGTCGGGAGAGGGCGGGGGCGGGTTGACGGGTGAGATCGCGTTCCGCCATGGGAGCGCTCAGCTGTCAGCTGTCAGCTTGCAGTGTTTAACGGCGACGTTCGAGATCGCGTTTCGGCGATGGAGCGCTCGGCTGTCGGCTGTCAGTGTACAGTGTTTAACGGCGACGGGTAGGATCGCGTGTGGGCGGGGGAGCCTATAGCTATCGGCGATGAGCGTTACGGCAGCGACGCGCGGAAGAGAGTGCAGAAAAGTGTGGGTTTGAGCAGTGGCTACGACGTGGCCTGCAGATCCTTCGCGACGCTCAGGATGACAGGTCGTCCTGAGCCGCAGGCGATGGACCTGCAGGTGGCCGTTGCCACAGCCGACGGCTGACAGCCGAGAGCTCAGCTGCCCATAGGCGATCTAGAACGTCGCCGTGAAAAACTAGAGACCGACAGCCGACAGCCGAGAGCTCCCCAGCCCAATCGCGATCTCAACCGTCCCTAGAATATCGACAGATTGATGTACTTCCGCGGATTCTTCTTCAGATCCAACAGCACTGAATCCGCCTGCGTCACCAACCCCCGCAGATCCCGGTACAGCAGCGAATCCTTCATCAGTTTCCCCACCGTCCCCTCTCCCCGCTCCACTCCCGCCAGCAGGTTGTTCGCCCGCGCGCTCGTCTGATCCAGATTCTCCGCGATCTGCGTCAGCGACTCACTCGACCGCCGGAAGTTCTTCAGCGTGGAGTCGATCGACGCCGAATCCACCGCATTCGCCGCACGGCGGAACGACGCCATCGTCGCGGTGAGATTGCGGTTCTGCTCCGCGGCGATGCTGTTGAGCTGCACCGACAGCCGCGAGGCATTCGCCGACAACTCGGCGGCATTCGCCATCGTCCGGCGCATATCCTTGATGCCCCCGCTGGCGAACAGCTCCGTGTTGAGCGTCTTCGTCATCAGCTGCACCGTCATGCCGATGGAATCCACGCGGTTCATGATCGCCTGGATATCCGTGTCGGCGGGGCCCACCGGCACCGTGTCATACGGCGCGAAGGAAATCGCACTCGGCCCCTTCGGCGTGAGGGCGATCGCCGCATCGCCGAAGATCCCGATCGGCTTCACACTCGCCAGTGAATTCTTCGGCACCTTCACGTCGTCGTTCACCCGGAGCATCACGTCCAGGAACCCGTCGTCGCGGAGCTTCACATCGCTCACCGCGCCCACGTTCACGCCAGCAAGCAGCACCGGCTGCCCAGGCTTCAGGTTCTGTCCCCACGCGAACTTCGTGTAGAGCGCGTAGCCGGACGACAGTCCGCCGCGCACGAGCCAGAGCGTGCCGAGCAGGGCAATCGCCACCGCGGCACTGAGGAACATGCCGACCAGTACTTCGTCGCGCCGTTTCATGTCTGTAGGTAAGGGGCCAGGATTGCCGCCGTCAACGTATCGAGCACGAGAATAGCCACCGAGGTGATCACCACGGCTTTCGCCGTGCTCTTCCCCACCCCCTCGGCGCCCGCCTCGGTGACGAATCCTTCATAGGAGCAGATGAACGAAATAGCGGCGCCGAACAGCGTCGCCTTGAGCAACGAATACACCACCTGGAATGTGCCAAAGCCAAGACGTACCCCCGCCACGAAATCCTGCTTCGTGACACCGGTGACATTCACGCTCACCACATACCCGCTGATCAGCCCCGTGGCGTCCGCGAGCACAACGAGCGCCGGGAGCATCACCAGACAGGCCAGGATGCGGGGCACGATCAGGAACGCCAGCGGATCGTACGACAGCGTTTCCAGAGCGTCGATCTGCTCGGTGACGCGCATGGTCCCGATCTCCGCGGTCATGCGGGCACCCACGCGCCCGGTGAGCACCAGCCCAGTGAGCAGGGGTCCGAGCTCCAGCACCTGCATCAGGCGCACGCTCAATCCGATGATCGAGAGCTGCACCCCCGGGAAGAGCTGGTACCGCACCTGGATCGCGATCACGCCGCCGATGAACGCCGCCACGATCACCGTCAGCGGGATCGACTCCACGCCCACTCGGCGCATCTGGCGGATCGTCTCCGGCACGAAGGTGGCCGGATCGCCGAAGGCGCGGCCGATGTCGCGCAGGAAATACCCACGCGCGCCCACCTGCCGGAAGAAGCTGATGAAGGCGCGCGTGATGCGCCGGAAGAACTGGATGCCCTCGCGCTGCACCACCGGAAACTGCTCGGTCGGGCGCCCGCTGCCGATCGGCCGGTCGAGCTCGGTCACGTACGGGTACGTGCGAGTAGCACTAGTGCCACGAGGAAGAACAGGGCATTGGGCACGAACGCGATCAGGTCGGGTGAGATGATGCCCTTGTTGCCCACGGCCTTGGTGAGCTGCGTGAGCAACAGGAACGAGATGGCGGTGAGCAGGCTGAGCCCAACACCATACGCGGTGCCGCCGCGCTGCGTGCTCGTGGCAAGGGGCGCGCCGAACAGCGCGATCACGAAGCAGGTGAGCGGAATCGCGAACCGGAGCGCACGGTCGATGCGCAGGGGATTCGCGTCGCCTCCCGACCGCTCGAGCGAATGGATGAATCGATTCAGTTCGCTCAGGCGCATCTCGCTGGTCTCGCGCGGCTTGGCCATCAGGTCGGCAGGCTTCTCCGTCATGCGTCGGTCGACGAGAGCATCGAAGCTCACATCCACCTCCGGCGCGGAGTCACGGATGATGTGCATCTCGCCCTGGTCCAGCCGCCAGTACCCGGACTTTGGATCGTGGCGGCCGGAGATGGCCGACACGATGACGGTGGGATAATCCGCCCCGTTCCCCTTTCGTTCGATCTGCACCCGGTCCAGCGTGCCGAGGGCGACGTCGAGCATCTGCGCCTTGTACACCCGCCCGTAGTCGGCCGCGTACGCAAAGTTGATCCGCTGTGATCCATTCGCCGCGCGGTCAACCTGCAGCAGCGCATTGCGCCTCGCGTCGCTCAGGGGCGTCACCTCCGCCACCAGCACGTCCAGCCCGGCGGCGAGAATCGCGCCCAGCAGCAGGGGCGCCACCATCCGGTAGAAGCTGATTCCCGAGGCCTTTGCGGCCGTGATCTCCGAGTGCCGCGTGAAGTTGCCGATCGCGAACACCGTGGCAAACAGCACCGCCGCCGGCATCGCCAGGAACATCGACTGCGGCAGCCAGTACAGGTAGCTCATCGCGATGTCGCCACGCGGAATGCTGCGATCCAGATACGACTGCAGATGGTCCGTGAGGTCGATGATCACGAGCAGCACCGGCAGCCCCAGCGCCGTAGCGAGGAAGATCTTCGTCCATTCCATCAGCACATAGCGATCGAGCGGTCCGCCAACGCGTGTCATGACACGGTCCGCCCCGACCGGACCGCGCGTCGCGCTCGCACGTTGTCCCACCATTCGCCCAGTCCGCCACCGCGCGCCGAGCCGGAGTCGCGGCCCATGCGGAAGAGCAGGAACACCCCCACGATGCTCATCACGACATTCATCCCCCACATCGCCCAGAACGGGGGCACGATGGCCTTGTTCGCCAGCGCTTCACCGCCGATGAGCCCCACGTAGTACAGCGCGAATACCACGAGACTCACTCCGATCACCAGCCCCACGCCCCCGCGGGGAAAGCGCACCGCGATGGGCGCGCCGAGCAGCACGAAGATCAGACAGGCCGCGGCGAGCGAGAACTTCTTGTGGATCTCGATATCGTACCGGTTCCTGCTGCGCTGGCTGCTCTCGTACCGGATCTTCGCCTCCGCCAGGCGCACGGGATAATCGCTCCCCCCCATTCCCATGCTGGGCAGCGATCTGCCGATCGCAGCCGCCTGGTCTGCCGACTGCTGCGCAGCGCGGATGGTCGCCAGTTGCGCCGCGACCTGCTCGGGGGTGAGCCGCACGATCGCCGGCGTCTGCGGTCCGGGCACAAGCACAGGCACAGGCTGCGCGACGGCCGGCGCGGGCGGCGGCGTGGTGAGCACCGGCGGCCCCTGACTGGCCTGCGCCGCATCCTGCGCCGTCTTCACCGCGCCCTGCGTCGTCTTGGTCGTATCCTGCCTCGACCTCGACGTGTCCTGCGTCGCCTTTACCGCCGCGGGAATCGTGTCGCCCTCCACGTGCATCGGCGCCTCGGCGGCCGACGCGGTCTTTACCCGCCCCAGCCGGCTGAGGGAGCAGTACAGCCAGCCGATACCATGAGGCTCTGGCGTGCGCACCAGCGCAATGCGCGGCATCTCCACAGGCTTGTCCTTCGGCGCCGCCAGTACGTACTCGTATTCCTGCTTCGCCGCCTGGAAACCGGTGTTGGCGTCCCACAGCCGCCGTTGCATTTCGCACACACTCATTTCGCGGTCGCCCTTGTTGAGCGAGTCGGCCTCTGTCGACTGGAACTGCGAGCCTACATCCGCCAGCCGGATCCGATCGCTCTTGAAGAACAGCCGATTGAGCTGGCTCGGCCGCTCGGTCGAGACCTCCTGCATCTGCCCATCGTTGAGCGTCATCCGCAGGTCCACACGATCGCTGTCGAAGGCAATGCGCCCGGTGCGCGCGTAGATGGTACGACGGCGGTCGGGCTTGCTCAGGTCGTAGACCACCACATCGGTCATCCGCCCGCTCGACTGATCGATGCGGCCAGCCTTGAGGTAGAACTTCCCCTCCACGATGGGATTGATGATCTGCTCCTTGAGCAGTAGCGTGGGCCGCGTCTGCGAGATGTCCTGTTGCAGGGTCTTGAGCTGATGATTGGCCCGGGGCAGCACCTGGTCGTTGAACAGGAGCAGCAGCACCGACATCACCACGCCCGCGATGATCGCCGGCGACACCAGCGTCCACGGACTCACGCCATTCGCCTTCATGGCCGTGACTTCATTCTCCGCCGCCAGGCGACTGAACGCATACAGCACCGCCACCAGCACCGACATGGGCGCGGTAAGCGCCACGGTGAGCGGAACTGAGAGCATCAGGAATTCCAGGATCGCCGACATCGGCAACCCTTTCCCCACGAGCTCGGCGAGCTGTCGAGACAGATAGTTCAGCAGCAGCAGAGCCGTGAGCGCCGAGAAGGAGAAGAGAAACGGCCCGACATGCTCTCTGATGATGTAGCGCGTGAGAATCTTCACAAAATGAATACGGGAGTGCGGTGTGCACGCGGAACTTCAAGAACGCCAGCGGGTTGAAGCGTGCGCCGCAGTACGCAAATTCCACCTGCGCGGCGCGGAAAGGCAAGTCTCCGCGCACGGGCGATTCCACCCGCGGCGGTTTGCAGTGGCGCAGTGGAGGCTCGTACCCCATCGTTCCCTGATCGTGCGACACCAGTTGGCCGAACGTCGCGCGGGCGCCCTCGCCCCGTGATGTACTCCCCAGCTCACATGCCCCACATCGTGACCTTCCGCCTCGCAGTGCTCCCCTTCGTCCTCGCCACCCTGGCCCTCGCGACCGCCTGCGACCGGCTCCCCTCCGGGCCAAAGACGGCGTTCAACGCGGATTCGGCCTACGCGTACACGAAGACGCAGGTGGCGTTCGGACCCAGGGTTCCGGGCACGCCGGGGGCAGTGAAGGCCGGCGACTGGATCGTCTCCATGATGCGCCAGCGCGCCGACACGGTGGTGGAGCAGCGCTGGATGCACCACACCGCCAAGGGCGACTCTGTCCCCATGCGGAACATCCTCGCCCGCTGGAAGCCGGCTGCCACGCAGCGCATCCTCTACATCACCCACTGGGACACGCGTCCCGTGGCGGACTCCGACCCCGTCCTTGGCAATCGCACCACCCCGATCCTCGGCGCGAACGACGGCGCCGCGGGCGTGGGGCTTTTCGTCGCCCTTGGCGATGCCCTCAAGAAGCTCCCGCCGAATGTGGGCGTCGACCTGCTGTTCGTGGACGGTGAGGATTACGGTGAGACCTTCGCGGAGCCGTACACGGATGTGCTCATCGGGTCGCAGTACTTCGCCAACAACCTGCCGTCGCCGGGCTACATGCCCATTTACGGCATTCTCTGGGACATGATCGGGGACGAGCACCTGAACATCCTGCAGGAGGCCAAGTCACTCAGCATCGCCCCCGAGGTGGTGAACCGGGTGTGGGCGAAGGCCGCGGAGTTCGGCTATACGAAGGCGTTCATTCCCCAGGCAGGCCAGGATGTCACCGACGATCACGTGCCCTTCATCAACAAGGGAATGCACGTGATCGACGTGATCGACATCGATTACGGCCCGCTCGACGCGAATGGCGTGGCGAACCCGAGCTACCACCACACCCTGCAGGACACGATGGACCATGTGTCGGCGAAGAGCCTGCAGATCGTGGGCGATGTGGCACTGGGGCTGATCACGGACCAGTAGCGCTGCAGGTGGAGAGCCGCCGAGCGCGGGCTCGAATGCCCCGTCACGCAGAGTTCTCGTGATGGGGGCGACGCAGGCGCCGCCAGCTTGCGTCCATGCCTACCCAGAGCGAACGCAAGGCCCTCTCCTTCCTGATCATCGTCGCCCTGCTCGGCGGCGCCGTCCGGATCGTGCGCGCCGGAGGTGCCCCGAGCGCCACACCAGGTCAGTCTCTCGCACTGCAGCAGCAGGCCCGCGCGGCTGATTCCGCGTACATCGCGACGAATGCGAAGCCGAAGAAGAGCGGTACAAAGGCAAAAGTGTCGCGATCAAGGCGCGATACTGTTCCCAAAATCGTCGCCGGTGTCGCCAGCGTTCCTGGAACGTACGCGAGGCCCGACGATCCCAATTCGCACACGCCGTACGGCACTCCCTCGCGCCGCCTCGGGTTCGATGATCCGCTTCCGCGGATAGACTCGCCCCCCTCGCGTACCGTGCCCGAACGGATGAAACTGTCCGCACGCACCCCCCGCCCGGGGGCGCCGGCGCCGGAGTCCGGCCAGCGCGTGGATCTCGACGTCGCCTCGGCGGCGGAGATCGAGACACTCCCCCGCATCGGACCGGCCATCGCCCGCCGCATCGTCGCGAACCGCGATTCCCTCGGGCCGTTCGGCTCCCTGGACGCCGTTCGCCGAGTGAAGGGAATGGGCCCAGCCACGCTCGCTCGGCTGGGACCGCTGGTGTACTTCTCTGGTAGGCGGGGTAGTCCGTGAGAGTGGGCTTGCCCCGTGGAAGCGCCCGAAAGACCGACAACGCGCATGTGAATCGTTCGGGCGTGTCGGTCGTCTGCACTATGGATAGGGGCGCGGGTTTTCTTGACACCCCCTGCGGCGGTCGCGAGCTTCGGGATTCGGCTCGCACGCGTGGGGCCGCTGACCGTCTCGCTCCCCGATCGACCTTCCTCTCGCGAGAACCGCCCCTCCATGGCAGCTCCGGCCGCTTCCGGCGAACGTATTGGCGATCTGCTCGTTCGGGATGGCCTGATCACCCGCGAGCAGCTCGACAAGGCGCTCCAGGAGCAGAAGCAGAACGGCACGCGTGTCGGCTACAATCTCGTCAAGCTCGGCTTCATCCAGGAGACCGAGCTCACGAAGATGCTGGCGCGCCAGTTCAAGATGCCCGCCGTCGACCTGTCGCGGTTCGAAGTCGACCCCCGAATCGCCAAGCTGATTCCCGCCGACCTCGCGGTGAAGCATCTCGTCCTCCCCCTCAAGCGGGACGGACGCACGCTGACCGTGGCCATGGCGGACCCCACGAACCTGGGCGTCCTCGACGACCTCAAGTTCATTACCCGTTACGACATCTTCCCGGTGATCGGGGGTGAGTTCACCCTCAAGAGCGTCATCGAGAAACTGTATGAGAACGCCGCCGAAGCGCAGGTCAACGACCTCCTCTCGGTCATCGACGATATCGACGAGGGCGAGGTCGAGGTTGTCGAGGAGACGCAGGAGGAAGCTTCCGCCGCTGCGCTCACCGCGCAGATGGAGGACGCCCCTGTCGTCAAGCTCATCAACGCCATCCTCTCGGATGCGGTGAGGCGCGGCGCGTCGGACATCCACTTCGAGTGTTTCGAGCACGACATCCGCGTGCGCTATCGGGTGGATGGCGCCCTGCAGGAGGTGATGAAGCCGCCCATGAAGCTCAAGGCGGCGC
>JBBSVF010000003.1:0-31338 GCA_038233745.1 Gemmatimonadales bacterium | reverse complement strand
CTTTTCGTCCGTGTGCTGCTCGCCCTGATGGCGCTCTCCGTCGTCGTCTGGCTGGCGTCCTTCGGCTCCGTGCTGATCTGGGAGCGCAATGACGAAGCGCAACCCGCGGGAGCGATCGTGGTACTCGGTGCTGCCCAATACGTTGGCCGCCCCTCGCCCGTACTGCGCGCGAGGCTCGATCATGCGATCGCACTGTGGCACCGCGGTCTGGCCCCACTCATGATCGTGACGGGTGGTACCGGCACTGGCGACACGACGAGCGAGGCGGCCGTGAGCCAGCGATATGCCGTGAAGCGCGGCGTGCCCGCGAGTGCAATCCTGATGGAGAATGAAGGACGCACGACCAGTGAATCAATGGCGGGCGTGGCGGAACTCATGGCCTCGCGAAATCGGCGCGATGTGGTGCTGGTGAGCGACCCGTTCCACATGCTCCGCCTCACGATCCTCGCTCGGCGGCACGGACTTGTGCCCTATGCGTCGCCGACGCCCACGAGTCCCATCGCAGCGAGTCGGCGGGAGCGCTGGAAGTATGCACTCAGTGAGTCGATCAAGGCGCCCGTGGCGTTCATTCTGGAGAGAAGCAACCCATGACACTCGTCAGGCAGAATACGCAGACGCTCATGTCTCTGGCGCTGCCCGGACTCCCCGATCGATCCTCCTCGCACGGCTGACGCACGGCTCATGCAGATTCCCATCGTACGACATCAGCTCGCAAATGGACTTCGGGTGGTGCTCTCCGAAGACCACACGACGCCCATCGTGGCCGTGAACCTGTGGTATCACGTGGGATCGGCCAACGAACGTGCGGGACGCACTGGCTTTGCGCATCTGTTCGAGCACATGCTCTTTCAGGGATCGGAGCATGTGGGGGCCAATGAGCATTTCGAGCTTGTGCAACGAGCTGGCGGTACGCTGAATGGGTCGACGTGGCTCGATCGCACCAACTATTACGAAACCGTTCCGTCGAACCAGCTGGAGCTGGCCCTCTGGCTCGAGGCAGACCGGATGGGGAACCTGCTGCCAGCGATGACGCAGGAGAAGCTCGACACACAGCGGGAGGTCGTGCAGAACGAGCGCCGCTGGTCCATGGACAACCAGCCGTACGGCACCTGGTGGGAGCGATTACCTCAACTCACGTTCCCGGAGACGCACCCTTTCCACCACTCGCTCATCGGATCCATGCAGGATCTCGATGCCGCGAGTCTCGAGGATATTGCTGGTTTCTTCGCGACGTATTACGTGCCTGACAACGCGGTGCTGTCAATTGCCGGCGACTTCGACGCCGACGCGGCGATGGCCATGGTGACCAGGCATTTCGCGGAAATCGCCCGCGGTGCCGCGCGTCCGCCCCTCGCCACCATGAGCCTGCCCCCGACCTTCGGTGGCCCGCTCCGGGAGGTGGTGGAAGATGATGTCATGCTTCCCCGCGTTTTCATGGCATTCCGCGCGCCCGTTTTTGGCAGCGAGGCGTATTACGCCGCCAGCGTGTGCAGCGCGATTCTCGGACTGAAGAAAGGCAGTCGTCTCCAGAAGGCGCTCGTGCGCGAACAACAGGTGGCGGCTGAAGCCTCTGCCTTTACCTATGATCTCGCCAAGGGCGCTGATCTGGTGGTAGCCGATGTGACTGCGCGCCCGGGCATTTCGCTGGATGCGCTCGAGGCGGCCGTGAACGCCCAGCTTGACGATCTCGTGCATGGCGGTGTGACCGACGCGGAGGTAACGCGCGCGGTGATGCTGATCGAGACGGAGCTGGTGGCAGCGTTGCAGTCAGCAGGAGAGCGTGCCGACCGCCTCTCGATGTTCACGACGTACTTCGACGATCCCACGCTTGTGAATGAGCAGGGGGCGCGATACCGGGCGGTCAGCGCTGCACAGGTCAACGAGTTCATCGTGGTGCACCTCGCGCCCGACAATCGCGCCACGCTCGCATACATCCCGAGAGAAGGCACAATTGCGGACCTTTCCGTTCCCGATGATGATCTGGCGATGGCGGGGGCTCCATGACGCCACAGATGCTGCCGCGCCCGCTGGCCGCCGCGCCACGCGCATACAATTTTCCGCGCTTCTCGCGACAGACGTTGTCCAATGGCCTGCGCGTGATCGTGTGTCCGGTGCACAAGCTTCCGCTGGTCACCGTGCTCGCCGTCGTGGACGCGGGGGCTGTGTACGAGGCGGCCGGGGCGGAGGGAGTGGCAGCGCTTACCGCGCGATTGCTGCCCGAGGGAACGAGTACCCTCGATGGCGCCACGCTCGCGGACCGCTTCGAGCGCGTGGGCGCCCGCGTGGAGACCAATGCCGACTGGGACGTGGCCGGTGTGTCGCTGACGACGCTGCGGGAGCAGCTGGATGAAGCGCTTCCCCTTGTGCGGGACCTGCTGGTGGATCCGGTCTTTCCGGAGCGGGAGGTGGAGCGGCTCAAGGCCGAGCGCATTGCGGAGCTGATGCAGCAGGAGGCGGAACCACGCGGGCTCGCGGATGAGGAGTTCGCCGCGGCGGTGTATGTGGAGGGAGCGAGGTATTCGAGGCCCGATGGCGGAACCCGCGAGAGTGTCGAGTGCATCACGCGCGACGACGTGGTCGCGTTCCACGCGGCCCGCTACCGACCGGCCGCCACCACGCTGATCTTCGTTGGCGACGTCACCGAAGCCGTGGCGCGCGAGCTTTCGGAGTCGCTGTTCGCCCTGTGGGCCGGGGCAGCGGTGGCAGACTCGCGAGGCAACCCGAACACGGTGCAGGAGGGATCGCTGGTGCGCATCGTGGCCAAGGCTGATGCGGCCCAGTCGGAGGTGCGCGTGGGACACGCGGGCGTGTCGCGCACCGCGCCCGACTACTTCGATGCCATGGTGATGAACGCCATCCTGGGCGGATTGTTCTCGTCCCGGATCAACCTCAACCTCCGGGAAGCTCACGGCTACACCTACGGCGCGTACTCCACATTCGAGTGGCGGCGCGCGCCGGGGCCATTCGTCGTGAGCACTGCGGTGAAGAGCGAAGTAACGGCGGATGCGGTGCGCGAGATCGTGGGCGAGATCGTCCGGATGCGGGAGACGGCCGTGAGCGAGAGTGAACTCACTCTGGCCACGGACTATCTCGATGGCGTGTTTCCCATTCGCTACGAGACCACAGCCGCAATCGCATCGGCGCTCGCGATGCTGGTGGTGCACGGGCTCCCGGACTCCTTCTACGACGAGTACCGCGCAAATGTCCGCGCGGTGACGGCGGCGCATGTATTGCGCGCGGCTCGAACGCATCTCCACCCGGATCGACTACGCATCGTGGTGGTGGGCGACGCGAATGCGATCGGTGATCTCGACGCCGCCATCGCCTCCGATGGGGGAGTGAGACCTATCACCGACGAAGGATCGACACCATGATCGAGGAACCCGACCGGAAGAAGCCAGTCGTGACTGCGCAGGAACTGCAGTCGCGGCCCAGGGGGCACCGCCCCGAGGAACAGCTCAGCTCCACACGTGTGCATGCTGGGCGGATCGTGACACTCGATACCGACCGGGTCCGCCTTCCCGACGGAAACGAGAAGGACATGGATGTGGTGCGACACTCCGGCGCATCTGGCATCCTGCCATTTCTCACCGACCCCACGGGAGAAACGCCGCAGGTGCTCCTGATGCGGCAGTATCGCTACGCGGCAGGCGGGTACCTCTATGAGATCCCGGCGGGTCGTCTGGACGACGGCGAGCGACCGGAAGCCTGCGCTGCTCGCGAGCTGAAGGAGGAGACCGGGTGTTCAGCTGGTCAACTGACCCCGCTGACGTCGATTCTCACCACGCCGGGCTTCAGTGACGAGATCATCCACCTCTTCATGGCCACCGACATCACGATGGGCGAGCCGGATCGCGAGGCGGATGAGTTCGTCGAGTTGGTGGTGATGCGACTCTCCGAAGCGCTGGAGCGGATCTCGACGGGAGAGATCGTCGATGTGAAGACCGTCATTGCCTTGCTGTTCGCAGCGGGGTTCCGCACCGGGGAATAGCCAGCTCATTTTCCGACAGGAAACTCTCAGCCCCCGCCCCGTGTCGAAAAGTGGACACGGAGCGGGGGTTGAGGCGTTTCGTGTGTCGAATTTGGGACATGCTGTGACGGACCGCGCGGATCACGCGCGGACAAATAAGTCGCAAGTTCATATTCGACAAGTACTTGCGATCGAGTTCCAAATGTTCCCTCCGCGGCATGGCCCCTGCTTTACCGTAGGCTCGAAGAACTGATATGCAGGGCTCGCGACCCGGTGGTCGCACTGTGGAGCCCCACCCTTTCTGCAGCAACGGGGGTAGAGAGATGGCTGACGTCGCAATGAAGCGGGTTGCCCAGCGCGGACCGACCGTCCGCGAACAGCTCAGGGAAATGGATGACGCACAGGTCGTGACGTCCTTTCTCGGGGGGGAGGAGCGCGCCTTCCAGGAGCTCGTGGAGCGCTATCAGACGCGCCTGCTCAACTTCATCTATCGCACGATCGGTGATCGCGAGAAAGCCGAGGATCTGGTGCAGGAAGTGTTCATCCGGGTCTATCGTCATCTGCATCGTTTCGATCGGTCCAAGAAATTCTCGACCTGGGCGTATACGATCGCATCGAATCTGGCCAAGAACGAACTGCGCAATCGCTCGCGGAATCCCCTGGTGCTCTTCCAGACCATCAAGGGCAACTGGGACGACGATGATCGCCCCCTGCAGTTCGAAGACAGCTCGGCGCGGCCCGACGATCTCTTCCGCAAGCGGCATATTCGCTCGCTGGTGGAGGAGACGGTGGCGAGACTTCCGGAGCATCATCGCCAGGTGTTCGTGCTGCGCGAACTCGAAGGCAAGTCGTACGAAGAGATCGCCGAGATCACGGAGTGCAATCTGGGAACGGTGAAGAGTCGCCTGAATCGGGCGCGCAACGCCTTCGCCGAGATCATCGAGCCCTGGATGGACTGAGCTGGACGGGGAGAGAGTGCAGGAAGCGGGTCGCCCAACAATGGCGAACCACAAGCCTTTCATGGGGCGGTGACGGGAACCCTCCCCTGATGAACGGGTACGGAGGGGCAGCCTTACTCCACCTGCCACCGAGCTCCAATGAACTGTCGGGACTTCCGCCAGAAGCACGATGCCTATGTCGACGACACGCTGAGTGGCGACGACCTGGAGGCGATGGGATTGCACCGGCGTCTCTGTCCGGCGTGCGCGCAGCGGGATACGAGGGTTCGGCGTTCGTTGTTGCTGGCGAGGAATCTTCAGACTATCGAGCCGTCCGAGGGTTTCGCGCGGAAGTTGGGGGAGCGCTTGAGCGTAGAGCGTGCACTGGCGCCCAAGACATTCGATAATGACGCGATGGTGCCGGGGAATCCCGGTTATCCGAATCGCACTCGGCTGGCGTCAGCCACGGCGCTTTCAGCGCTGATCGTGGCCGGATTGTTCGGCGCCTGGCAAATGACCCACCAAGCCGACTCTGTCATTCGCTTGCCCCCAGTGGTGGCCAGCATCCCGCAGGCGGAGCGCTCCAGTGTCCCCGCACCCACCATGGTTGCCGCTGTCTCGGCAGGCGTCCCATTCTGGCCTGCCGTCTTCGATGCGCAGCAGGCGCCCTGGCATCTCGCAAACGACGTCGTCGAGCGATAGTCCGCTGCCGCCGCCCGGGGGCGCCGATCGCCCGTATATTCCGGTCATGGCGTCCGCTGGCGAGAAGGCCCTCCATGCTGCTCTCAAGAAACGCGTCTTCGATCCCGTCTACTATTTCCACGGCGACGACGACTTCCTGAAGGACGCGCGTATCCGTGAGCTGACCGATACGGCGGTGGAGGCAGCCACGCGCGACTTCAATCTGGAGCAGCGCCGCGGTGGCGACCTGGCCCCCGATGCACTGGACGCGCTCCTGGCGACCCCCCCCATGCTGGCGGAGCGCCGGATGGTGCTCCTTCGCGACGTGGACAAGCTGAAGAAGGATGCGCGCAAGGTGCTCGATGGCTACCTGAAGCGGCCGGCGGCGGACACGCTCCTGTTGCTGGTCTCACCGTTGGGTGTGAAGCCAGACAAGACGCTGGCGGCCGCGGCCATCGATGTGGAATTCGCACCGCTCACCGGCGATCGGGTCCCCAGGTGGGTGGTATACCAGGTTGAGTCCGTGCTGCAGCGACAGATCGAACCCGCGGCGGTGTCGCTGCTGATCGAGGCGGTGGGCGAGGATCTCGCGCAGCTGGCGCTCGAGCTGGAGAAGCTCGCCAGTTACGGCGATGGCCCGTTCGACGAAGCGGCCGTGAGCGCAGTGGTCGGCATCCGGCGCGATGAGACGGTGGGCGCGCTGCTGGATGCTGTGGCGGCGCGCGATGCCGGCGCGGCACTACGGATGCTCCCGGGCGTAATGGAACAATCGAAGGTGAGTGGCGTGCTTCTGGTGATGAACCTCACCACCCAGACGCTCGCGCTCGGGTACGGGGTGGCCGCGCGGGCGCGCGGTGTGCAGCCGCGCGCGATGTACAGTGAGTTCATGGGCCTGCTGAAGGAAACCGGCGCCTTTCCGGGCCGTCCGTGGGGTGAGGCGGTCTCGACGTGGACTCGCCATGCAGATCAATGGACGGAGCTGGCGATCGACGAAGCACTGACGGCGTTGCTGCGCGCCGACGAAGCGCTGAAGGAGACGCGACTCTCGTCGGAAGCCCAGGTCGTGGCCTCGCTCATTCTTGCCCTCTGCGGCAGCGGCAGTTCCCGCCGCGTCGCATGAGGCGCTCACTTTTCGCGCCTGATCACATGGCATCTCCCCTCCGCTCGCTCGTCATCACTGCGCTCCTGACCACCACCACCTCGGCCAGCCTGGCAGCGCAGGGCGGCACGGTCTCGCCGCTGGACTCCACGTTCCGCCGTGCCCGACGCATGGTGAGCGAGGGCCACGGTGTGGCCGGGCGCGCGCTCGTGGACTCACTGGTCGCTGCCGCACCGGCGGGGAGCACCGCCTTCGGCGACGCACTCTACTGGCGCGGTGCACTGGCCGAAACGGCGGCGGCCGCCGAGCGGGATTATCGGCGCGTGATTGTGGAGTACCCGGCATCGGCGTATGCAGACGATGCACTCCTCTCGATCGCGGAACTCGAGCAAGCGCGCGGCGACAGGGCCGGCGCGCTGCAACATCTCCAGCGGTTCGTGCGCGAGCATCCGGTGAGTCCGGCGAGAGGAACCGCCGCATTGGCGGCGGCCCGGCTGGCCTTCGAACAGCGTGATGATCGGACCGGCTGCGGTCTGCTGAACGACGCGCGGGGATCAACGACTCCACAAGACGTGGAGCTCACGAACCAGATCGCGTCGTTCAAGGGTCGTTGTCCGGACGCCGGGGGCGTTGTCGCGGCAACGCCTCGCGCCGAGCCGCTGCAAGGGACAGGCACGCCCACAACCATGCCAGTACCGACGGAGACGCCGACGGTGACCACGCCGCCGCGCAGGAGCAGCACCGTGGCGCCAGGCGTCGCACCAGTGCCGTCGCGCGGCGAGTACACAATTCAACTGGCGGCCTACAACACCCGCGCCGACGCCGACCGGCTGGTGCGGAAACTGGCCGCGAGCCGTGTGACAGCGCGCGTGAGTGGCTCGAGCAAGCCCTTTCGCGTGCGACTTGGCTATTACGCTACCCGGGCCGCAGCGCAGGCAGAGGTGACCGCATTGCGCGGCCGCGGCATCGTGGGGTTCGTGACCACGGAACCCACGGGAGCTCCGCCGAGGTGAATGGTGCCGCCGCCACACCGCTGATGCAGCAGTACCGGGAGATCAAGTCGCGTCACCAGCACGCGATCCTCTTCTTCCGGATGGGGGAGTTCTACGAGATGTTCTACGAGGACGCGGAGACGGCATCCCGCGTCCTCGGGCTCACACTCACGGCGCGCAACAACGGCGGCGCCGCCGAGGTGCCGCTCGCGGGCATTCCGGTAAAGGCGGGCCCGGACTACCTGCGCCGGCTGGTGCAGCACGGCTACCGCGTGGCCATCTGCGAACAGGTGGAGGATCCGCGCGCCGCCAAGGGCATCGTGCGCCGCGAGGTGGTCGAGACCATCTCGCCCGGTGTGGCCTTCGCCGACGAGCTGCTCGATGCCGGGCGCAACAACTTTCTGGTGGCCGTCCAGGGCTCGGCGCAGGGACTCGTGGGCGTCGCGGCGGCAGATGTCTCCACAGGTGAACTGCATCTCGCCAGCGTGCGCGCGGGCGAACTGGACGCGGTGCTGGCGCGGTTTGCGCCGCGCGAACTACTGCTGCCGCGCGAGACGCAGACGCCAGTGCAGTTGCCGTCATTCGATGGTGTGCTGCGCACCGACCGTGAATCCTGGGAATTCGATCCCTCGCTCGGCCGCGAAGATCTGGCGCGCCAGTACGGACTGCGCGATCTCGAGGGGCTCGGGCTGGAGCAGGAAGACGACGTCGCCATCGGTGCGGCCGGCGCGCTGCTGCGCTATCTCCGGGAGATGCAGCCCGGGGGCATTCCGCAGCTGGGGAGACCGCAGGTCAGTCGCGCAGGCGGAACGATGCCGCTGGACGAGATGACGCGTCGCAATCTCGAACTCGTGGAGTCGCTGCGCGGGCCGGATACCTCGGGGACGCTGCTTGCGATGCTCGATCGCACGATGACGCCGATGGGCGCACGACTGCTTCGGCAGTGGTTGCTGGCGCCTCTCGTGGATCGTGCGGCGATCGACGCCAGGCTGGATGCCGTGGATGCGCTCGCACGGGAGAGCGGAACTCGTGCAGCCTTGCGCGATGCACTCGATGGCGTGCGTGACGTGGAACGCCTTGGCAGCAAGGCGGCCGCCGGCCGTGCAACGCCTCGCGAGTTGGCCGCATTGGGCATGTCGCTCGGACGGCTACCTGCGGTGGAGCAGGCGGTGTCAGGCGTGAGAGACGTGGGACGGCTGCACGCGCTCATGCTCCAGTGGGACAGCTGCGCCGCGCTGGCCGAACGCGTGCGCGACACACTCGTGGAGCGGCCACCTCTTTCGCTGGGTGACGACGCGACGATCTCGGCCGGCGTGGATGAGGAACTCGATGCGCTCCGGGCGCTGCGCGATGGCGGCAAGGATGCCATCGCAGCCATTCAGTCCGACGAACGTGCGCGCACAGGCATTCCGTCGCTGAAGGTGGGCTACAACCGCGTCTTCGGATATTTCATCGAGGTTACCAACACCCATCGCGATCTGGTGCCTACGGAGTATCAACGTCGCCAGACGCTCACGGGTGCAGAGCGGTACGTGACGACGGCGCTCAAGGAGTACGAGGAGAAGGTGCTGAGTGCCGCGGAGCGCATCGAGACGTGCGAACGAGCGCTCTTCGAGGCGCTGCGAACCGAGATCGGCGCGGCGGTGGGGCGCATCCAGTGCGCGGCGCGACTCGTGGCCGAGCTCGATGTGCTGGCCGCCTTTGCCGATGTGGCGACGCGCGAGGCGTACGTGCGCCCGATCATTACGGACGACTTCACGCTGGACATCCGTGCGGGGCGGCATCCGGTGGTGGAGCGGATGATGCCGCGCGACAAGTTCATCCCGAATGATGTGCGGTTGGAGCACGACTCGCGGCTGGTGATTCTCACCGGCCCGAACATGGCAGGCAAGAGCACCATCCTGCGGCAGGTGGGCCTCATGGTGCTCATGGCGCAGACCGGATGCTTCGTGCCCGCGGCCGCCGCAACGATCGGCCTTTGCGACCGTGTGTTCACCCGCGTGGGTGCAAGCGACAACCTGGTGCGCGGGCAGTCCACCTTCATGGTGGAGATGGCGGAGACGAGTGCCATCCTGCATTCCGCCACGGCGCGGAGTCTGGTGCTGCTCGACGAGATCGGCCGCGGCACCAGCACATACGATGGCGTGAGCATCGCGTGGGCAGTGAGCGAGCATCTGCATGATCGCCTGGGTTGCAAGACGATCTTCGCGACGCACTATCACGAGCTGGTGCAGTTGGCGGACGAGTTAGGAGCAGTTCGCAACTATAACGTGGGTGTCCGCGAGAGTGGCGATCAGATTCTCTTCCTGCATCGGCTGCAGCCGGGCGGTGCGGATCGTTCGTACGGCATCGATGTCGGCAAGCTTGCTGGGCTGCCGCCGTCGGTGATCACGCGTGCCCGTGCGGTGCTCGCACAGCTCGAGGGCGACGCGCAGCATCTCGCGCCCGCGCTCTCGCCCGACCGGGTGCGTCGCGCACCGGCCGCGGCCGCGGCACCTGCCGATCAGCTCGCGCTCTTCGGCAGTGCACCGCATCCCGCGATGGCGCGACTGCGCGCCATCGATGTGAACACGCTCACACCACTGGCCGCGCTGCAGCTCATCGCTGAACTCGTGGACGAGGCGTCGCGAGTGTGAGGGGCGGGCCTCGCTACATTTCACGAATGCGAGCGTTCGTGCTGACCATGGTGGCCCTCTCGATGGCGATGGCGTGCGGCGATCGCACACCGGCGCAGAAGATGGCGCAGGCTTTCCAGAGTGGCGAGGCGCGTCCGGACGAGATTCCCAGCGTGATCAACCGCGAGCTGCCGTTCCGGTATCCGCCCGCGCTCTATGCGCGAAAGATCCAGGGCAATGTGACGCTGCGGCTCTTCGTGGATGCCGATGGCCAGGTGCATTCCGACTCCACGCGCGTGGAAGAATCCAGCGGACGTCCCGCGCTTGATTCGGCCGCGCTGGAGGGAGCGCACAGCCTGCGGTTCGTGCCCGCCAAGTTGCGTGGCGAGCCGATGGCGACCACCGTGCTCTTTCCCGTGTATTTCCGCCATCCGGAGGCACCTCCGCTTCCGGGAGACACGATCCTCACCCGACGCGCGCCCACTGCGGCGCCCGAGGCGCCATGACCGACGACATGCCGGCCATCAGCAGTTCCACTGTTCCGCAGCGCCACCGCCGTCCGTACGACACCGTGCTGGACACCATCGGATGGACGCCGCTCATCCGCCTGTCCCGTGTGACGCGCGGCATCCGCACTCCGGTCTACGGCAAGGCGGAGTTCTTCAATCCCGGCGGCTCGGTGAAGGACCGGATCGGCCTTCCGATCATCGAGGAGGCGGAGCGGTCGGGGGCGCTGCGGCCCGGCGGCACCATCGTGGAGGGGACGAGCGGCAATACCGGTGTAGGGTTGGCCATCGCGGCGGCGCTCAAGGGCTATCGGTGCATCTTCACGATGCCGGACAAGATGTCGCAGGAGAAAGTGCGACTGCTCAAGGCCTTCGGTGCCGAGGTGATCGTGACGCCCACCGCGGTGGCACCGGACCATCCGGACAACTACATCATGATGGCGAAGCGGATCGCCGAGCAGACGCCGAACGCCATTCTGGCGAACCAGTTCTACAACCAGGCGAATCCCGCGGCGCACGAGGCCACCACGGGTCCGGAGCTGTGGGAGCAGACGGAGGGGCGGATCACGCACTTCGTGGCCGCGGCGGGCACGGGCGGGACGATCACCGGTGTCGGGCGGTATCTGAAGTCGAAGAATCCGAAGATCCAGATCATCGGCGGCGATCCTCAGGGATCGATTCTGGCCGAGCTGTGGCGCAGCAAGGGCGCGCACAAGATCGAGGGGGCGCCGTACAAGATCGAAGGCATCGGGCAAGACAAGCTTCCCGGCACCCTCGATCTCTCCGTGGTGGACGACTACCGGACGGTGAGCGACCGTGACGCGTTCGCAATGGCGCGCCGTCTCACGCGCGAGGAGGGGATGTTCGTGGGCGGATCCGCCGGGCTCATCACGCATGTGGCGCTGCAGGTGGCGCGTGAGATCGATGATCCGGACGCCTGCGTCGTCACCTTCCTGTGCGACACTGGCGAGCGCTATCTCTCGAAGCTCTACAACGATGAATGGATGCGCGAGAACCAGATGCTCGAGCCCGATCGCGTGACGCTGGGCGATCTGCTGGCGCAGAAGGGCCGCGGTGCGCCGGAGGATCTCGTGGCCGCTGCGCCAGGACAGCTGGTGCGTCAGGCGCTGGGGCTCATGCGGCTTCACAATGTGTCGCAACTGCCCGTGTTGGAGGCGGGCTCGTGTGTGGGCAGCGTCACCGAGCACGCGATGACGCAGCGAGGGCTGGAGAGCTCGCGCTTTCTCGACGCGGTTGTGGGCGAGGTGATGGACGAGCCCTTTCCCGAGGTGGATGCGGAGCAGGCCGTCGAGTCGGTCCAGAAGCTGCTATCCAAGGCGACGCCGGCGGTGCTGGTTCGTCATGGGTCGCAGATCAGCGGCATCGTGACGCGCAGTGACATGCTGGCCTTCCTGATGACGCGTTAACCGACACCGGATTCTCCATGCGCATTTCCGTCCTGATGGGTGGTACCTCTTCCGAGCGCGATGTGTCGCTGGCCTCCGGGCTGCGCATTGCCGAAGCGCTGCGATCGAGACAGCACACCGTGTCGGTGACCGATACAGCGAAGGGGCCGCTGACGCAGGATGACGAACGCCGCATGTTGGCGGGAGGGGTCCTCAAGCAGCAGCCCCCCACGCCTGAGGAGCTCGCACAGATGAACGCCGAATCGCTCGCGGATACGGCAGGGCGTCTGCCCACGCGCGACGACTGTGATGTCGCCTTTCTTGCCCTGCACGGCGGACGCGGGGAAGATGGCACCATCCAGGCGCTGCTGGATCTGGCGGGGGTGAAGTACACCGGGAGTGGGCATCTCGCGAGTGCGTTGGCGATGGACAAGGATCTCACCAAGTGCGTCCTGCGCGCGCAGGGCGTGACCACCGCCGACTGGATGATGGCGATGGACCCGTCGTCACTGCCGGATGCGGCAGAGGTGGAGAGCCGGCTGGGGCTGCCGGTGATCGTGAAGCCGTCGAAGCAGGGCTCCACGGTGGGGCTCTCCATCGTGAAGCGGCGGGAGGAGCTGGCCGCGGCCATCACGGAGGCCTTCAAGCACGACGACGAGGTGATGATCGAGCAGTTCATCGCCGGTCGCGAGCTCACGGTCTGCATCCTGGGCGGCGAAGCGCTCCCCGTGGGGGAGATCATCGCCAAGAAGGAAATCTACGACTACGAGTGCAAGTACACCCCGGGCATGGCGGTAGAGACCGTCCCCGCGAATCTCACGGACGCCGAGCGCGAGCGTGTGCAGGAAGAAGCCAGGCAGGCCTTTGCCGCGCTCAAGCTGGATGGATGTGCCCGGATCGACTTCCGGATGTCCGCGGACGGGCAGTTCTACTGTCTCGAGGCGAACACATTGCCGGGAATGACCGCCACGAGTCTGGTGCCGCAGGCGGCGGCAGCCGAGGGCACGGATTTTCCGACGCTGTGCGAGCGGATTGCGATGCTGGCGGCGAGCGCCTGAGGGTGACGGCCGCGCGTCGCTGATCGTCGAATGATCGACGGTGGCGGCGGGGTGACACCGAGGGTCCGATGGAACGTCCAACGCCGTTTGCGGTTCATACGTTGTTGAAGCAGTCACTGTCATCACGCCGTCTGCAGGTTTCACCGATGTCCATTCCATCACTCTACGACGAGCACGACCTGCCGCGCACCAACGCGGGAGTCCGGTGGCTTGTGGCGATCAACGTCGCCGTGATGTTCCTGCAGTGGACACTGGTGAGCCGCGCGGATTCCTTCGCGGTGCTGGGGTTCGAGGACGCCAATCTCCAGCGGTCGCTCTGGAGTGCCGTCTCGTACATGTTCGTGCACTACGGCGTCTGGCATCTGGTGCTGAACATGTATGCGCTCGTGGCCTTCGGCACGCGTCTCGAGGCGGCGATGGGCACTCGCGCCTTCGTGCTCTACTATCTCTGGTGTGGCATCGGAGGCACCGTCGCGCAGCTTCTCTTCGTGCGCACCGGGATGCTCCTGGGATCCACCGCGGCCGTGCTTGGCGTGCTCTTCGCCTATGTGCAGCAGTGGCCACGCGATGAAGTGGCCCTGTTCGGCGTGCTGCCCATGAGGGCGTGGACGCTCATGGTGGTGCTGACGACCGCCATCTTTGCGCTGGGTGTGGCGGGGGCGAGTGATCCGCTGGCCGGTGGCCAGCCACTCTCGTACTTCGCGCATCTGGGCGGGCTGGCCTTCGGCTGGCTGTATTTCCGCACGCCGCCCGCGGCGAGCCTGGACCGGCTGCGGCAGCGCATCTCGCCCGCTCCGGATTACGGTGACGACCTGCCGCCGCGCGCCATTCCCCGCACCCTGCCACGGTCGCGTGCGCAGCGGGACGACGTGGACGAGATCGTGGCGCAGAGCAATGCGGTGGCGATGCAGCGCCCGGCGGTCCGCAATGTCGTGGCACCTCCCCGGAGGAGTGGGGAGCAGCGAGTGGCGGACCTCGACCGCGTGCTGGACAAGATCTCGTCGAGCGGCATGGAGAGCCTCTCGCGCGAGGAGCGCTCCCTGCTGGACGAAACGGCGCGACGGCTGCGCGAGGACTGACCGCGCGGGGCCATAAAAGAAGAGCCCCCTGGACTTGCCAGGGGGCAGTACCGCCAGGCCGTTCTCCCGGCGGCAATACCCGGCCCAGAGGGGACCGGATGAATCCAGTATAGGGCCAGTGGCACCTGCTGCGCCAGAGAAAACTTTCTTGCTGGCGAGCTGAGCCATACACGAAACGCGACGCCAGGACCTGGCGCCGCGTTTCGTGGTCATGCCTGCCTCAGTGGCTTATTTGAAGTTGTAGCGCAGTCCGAGCTGCATGCGGTAGACATCGCTGAGCGGCGACGACGACGGCTGGAAGGTGGACGTGATCAGGTCACCGTTGATGTCCTGCAGGTTGTACTGCAGCGCGCCGCTGGCATCCGCGCCCTTGGCAATGAGCGGCCTGGTAGTAACCAGACGGCTGCCCACACCCCAGTCGCGATTGAGGAGGTTGCCAACGTTGAGGATGTCGAGGCGAACCTGAAGCGTATTTCGACGGTCGCCGACTGAACGGAAGATGTCCTGGGCGATACTGAAGTCCGCCCGCACGACCTGGGGCAGGAAGAAGCCATTGCGTTCCGCGTATTGGCCGCGGTGCTCGCTGAGGTACGGGTCCTGGTTGATGAAGGCTTCCCATGCTGTTGCCTGCTGGGCGGCGGTGAAGAGCACCGTGCCCGATTTCACCAACGGGGAGAAGTTCATCTCTGACTGGTCGCGCGGGATGTAGATCAGGTCGCTGTTGAATCCGCCATCGTTATTGGCGTCGCCGGCGAAGGTGTAGCTGGCATTGCCCTGCGTGCGGCGTTCGGCGAACAGCGAGATCGAGGTGGCGCCGAAGGAGCTGTATTCGCGCCGATAGGAGAGGGCGAGGAACTCCCGATGCCCCGGGGAGAAGGCTGAATAGGCGACGCCCGGGTTGTTGGGATCACCCGAAATCTCATTGCTGAAAAAGCTGCCGCTGGCGATAGAACCCGGGTCTACCGTGTTGCGGGCGACGCCGTAGTTGTAGGCCGCCTTGGCAAAGAACCCATTGCTGAACGCCTTCTCGAGCGACCCGGAGAGATTGTAGGAGTACCCGACGCTCTGGTTCTTGAGGACGATGGCGTTCGAGATCTTGCTGATGACGCGGTTGGCGCTGCCAGCTGCGTAGCGGGGACGCTGGTCCACACCGGTGAAGTTCCCGATGGGCGGCGCGAGATTGGCATTGATGTAGTAGGTGCCATTCACGTCCTTGCCGTAGAGCCCCTCGAGTGTACCGACCACGCCGTATGGAAGCTTGTGGTCGATGGCGACATCGCTACGCCAGATCTGGGGGAAACGGTAGTCCGGATCCGTGAAGTTGAGACCGTAACCACGTGCGGGCTCGCCCGTCACCGTCGTGGGCTTGTAGGTGTCCGGGTTGGGATTGAAGGGGCGAGTCCGGGTGTTGGTGATCTGCTCGAAGCCTGTCAGCACACCATTGTTGCCGATCTGGTTGGAAATCCAGACGTAGGCCGGACTCCCCGTGAAGATGCCCGTGCCGCCGCGGAGCTGCGTCGACTTGTCGCCGCGTACGTCCCAGTTGATTCCGAGCCGAGGTGAGAAGAGGACGTTGGCGTTGGGCAGCCTGGAGGTGGAGTATGTCACAGGCGCGCGATTTTCATCGAGAAAGGCGAAGCCATCCACCTCCGGGTTCGCGAACGCGGTGTTCTTGAACTTCGGCACGTCGAAGCGCAGGCCGAGGGTGACCTTCAGGTTATCCGTGGCACGCCATGCATCCTGCGCATAGGCACCGGCGTAAATGACGTCCAGCGGCTGCACGGGCTCGGCTTGGCCGGGAATGTTGTTGTACGCAACCTGGAACTTGTTGAGCGTCACCGGCGACGTCGTGCGGTTGGGGTTCGCCAGGTAGTCGTTCGCGTCTGCGTAGAAGTCGTCGAGCGAGTTGTAGACGTAGGCGCTTTGCGACCCGAAGAAGAAGACGTTGGTGGAGCGGTAGTGCTGTGCGGTGGCACCGAAGGTGAGGTCGTGCTTGTTGGTGAAGATGCTGAAGTTGTCCTGGAGCTGCGCCGTGTTGTAGTAGAGCTGGTTCGCTGGTGTGAAGGGCTCGAATCCGAACGAGGTGTACGTGCTACCGCTCTTGAGGATGTCCACCAGCGGGAAGAAAGTGCCCACCGGCTCGCGGCTCTCGTTGTTCGTGGTGTAACCGAGAATGAGGTTGTTGGACATGTTGCTGCTGACCTGCGCATTCCACTCGCCGACGCCGGACTTGATATTCTCGAGCACCGCGTAATTGGAGTTGGAGAACGACAGCGAGTTCGAGTTGGAGCGACGGCTGCCGTTCCCCAGCGACCCGGAGTTGGAGGTCAGGTTGTCGGACTTGGAATCGAGCCCGATATAGCGGAAGCTGAACTTGTTCCGGTCGCTCGCGTTGTAGTCCAGCTTGGCAATCACGCGTCGCGATGGGGTGGCGAGGGTGCTCGGCGTAAACTCACCCGTGGCGTAGTTGAACTTGTCCTTCAGGAACGTGCTGAGTGCGGTGAGGTCCGATGCGAGCACGCGTGTCGTATTGCCGGCCACCGGCTGGCCGCCGGTGTTGGCGAGGTAGTCCGAGCCCGGCTGTGTGAGCTTGTCGTCTTCGAAGTTGCCGAAGAAAAAGAGCTTGTTGCGGATGATTGGGCCACCGAGGCGGGCGCCGAACTGGCCGAATTTCGAGGGGCTGCGGTCCAGGAGCACATCGCCGGCATGGACGCCGTTGAACTGCTGGTTGCGCCCAAGATAGTAGACCGAGCCTTCCAGGTCGTTGGTGCCGCTCTTGGTCACCGCGTTGATGCCGGCGCCAACGAAATTGCCCTGACGAACATCGAAAGGGGCGATGGCGACCTGGATCTGCTCAACCGCGTCCAGTGGGATCGGCGCGACGCCGGTGCGTCCCCCGGGCTGACCCGAAAGCCCGAACGAGTTGTTGAAGTACGATCCGTCAACCGTGATGTTGTTGAGACGATTGTCCTGTCCGGCGAAGGAGCTGCCGGAGGCCTGCGGCGTGAGTCGCGTGAAGTCGCTGATGGTGCGGGAGATCGTGGGGAGCGCCTCGAGGGTCGCGAGCGAGACGGTCGTGGCGGCACCGGTGCGGTCCTCGCTGATCGCTCCATTGCTCGCGGTGACGGTCACACCGGAGAGCGAGACGACGGTGCGCGACAGGGTAAGGGGGACATCCGAGGTGATGCCGAGATTCAGGAAGACGTTTCCGACAGACTGGCGCGCATAGCCAATGAAGGAGGCCGAGACGAGATACGGCCCGCCGACGCGCATGCCGGGGATCGTGTAGCGACCGTCGCTCCGGGTTTCCGCCTGGTAGGTGGTGCCTGATGGCTGGTGGACGGCCGTGACGCGAGCACGAATGATGGGCTCGCCGGCAGGACCGGTCACCAGGCCGGTGAGCATGGAAGTGGTGACGCCCTGTGCGGACAGCTGGCCCGGCAGGACGGCGACGAGGGCGACGGCGACGCCCCAAAGCCAGGAGGGAATCCTCATTCGTGAATCCGTGTCGGTAGGGTGAACGCGTCGGGGTGGACGCGGGAAGAGAGGTGCACTGAATATCGGATGGCGGCGCCCGGGGGAAGGGGCTGTCCGCGTAAACGATCGAGTCACCTACGCCAGACCGACTCGTGGGTGGCACCGGGAGGGACAGGCGGAGCGTGTCGATGATGCGAATCCGAACCGTCGGCGAGCCGATCAACATGGGACTGTTCGGCGGATCCCACAAGATCGCGGGGAGGCGTTGTCAGGCACGGAGAGAACCGTCCCTTTCCCGCAGCGGAGAGAAATGTCGTCTCCTCTGCACGGATTCGCAGAGTACCGCTTCCGGCGATGCCGTTGCGCTGTCATTGTTCGCGCATGCCCAGACCAGACCTGCTCGAGACCTTTGCGAATCCCTATCCGGCGCGCGCCTATCTGATCGCCATGCAGTGTCCGGAGTTCACCTCTCTCTGTCCCCTGGGAGGTATCGAGACGGATGCCGCGGAACTCAAGCAGCTCGAGGGGGGTGCTCCCGACTTTGCCACGATGCACATCAACTATGTGCCCGCCGAGGTGTGCGTGGAGCTGAAGAGTCTCAAGCTGTATCTCTGGAGCTTTCGCAACGATGGGATCTTCTACGAGCGCGCGGTAAACCGCATTCTTGACGATCTGAGCGAGGCGGTAAAGCCCGCATGGATGGAAGTCGTGGGCGATTTCAACATTCGCGGCGGGATCAAGAGTGTGATCACAGCCCAGGTGGGCGCCCGCCGATGAGCGCGCGGCCGCGGTTCAGATCGCGGCCTCAGTCATCCGTGCTCACCGGCGATCGTGGTGCTCACCATGCTGCCTTCGCCGACTCGGGCGGTGGGGGCATCTCGCGCATCAGCGAGGACGAGATGCGGCGCGATGTGTCGCCACTGACGATCCCCGGGTCAGATGCCAGCGGCCGACTGGCGCACCGGCTCCGGAACGTGAACACAGCTGGGCGATGACCTGCAAGCCGTCAGCATCCGCTGGCGACGAAGATCGTCCGCGGTTGAGTCTGCGATACAACCTCCAGTAGGCAGACCAGAGGAGACCAAGGGCCCCGCTCGGCCGATGCGGGCGGGCTCATCTGTGGAAAGTGGGCTCCTGAGGTGACATCTGCCGGGATGGGAGGGTGTTGCGTATAGCGGCCAGGCCAGCGACCGATCGTGGCGCGCTTGTTACGGCGTCCGGGTTGCCTGTCCGGCTCTGCGGACCGTAGGTTTCATGGCTGTTCCTTCCTTCTTTCCCAGCGAGCATACATGTTCAGTATTCGACCGCTTCTCGGCGTTGCCGCCGGATTGGCGCTCCTTGCCGCTCCTCTGGATCGCGCCGTGGCACAGGGTGTCACCACAGGTGCCGTCACCGGCACGATTCTCGACGAGGCTGGCCAGCCTGTCGAGGGCGCGCAGATCCAGCTCCGGAATTCACGGACCGGCTACAATGTCGGTGCATCCACCCGTTCGACCGGTCTCTTCATAATTCAGGGTGTCGAGCCGAATTCCAACTATACCCTGACGGTGCGTCGCATCGGCTACGCGCCGATCACCCGCGCGGGGATCACGGTCGCCCTCGGCCAGACGCGGCGCGAGGACTTCCGGCTGAATCGCGAGGCCGCAGTGCTCTCGGCCGTGACCGTGACCGCCTCGATCGATCCTGTGATCAACGCCACGAAGACCGGCGCGAGCACGACGATCTCGGATTCGGCGCTCAGCCGGTTGCCCACGCTGAACCGCAACTTCGCGGACTTCGTGAAGCTCGTGCCGCAGGTGTCGACCACCACCGGCTTCCTGTCGGGGGGGGGCGTGAACCTGCGCCAGAACTCCATCCAGATCGATGGCGCGCAGTCAAGCGACCTGTTCGGCCTGGGCACTACGGGCCAGCCCGGTTCACAGGCCAATGCCAAGTCGATTCCGCTGGATGCCGTGAAGGAGTATCAGGTGCTGCTGTCGCCCTTCGATGTGCGGCAGGGCAACTTCGGTGGTCTGCTCATCAATGCCGTGACGAAGAGCGGAACGAACGATTTCCACGGCACGGCCTACGGCTATACGCGCGATCAGAAGCTGACGCGCACGCAGACCTACCTGAACGACTACACGCAGCAGCAGTACGGTGGCACGCTGGGTGGCCCGATCATGAAGGACAAGGTGTTCTTCTTCCTGTCGGGAGAACTGCAGCGGCTCAAGACTCCAGCGAGCGGCTCGTACCTCGGCTCTCCCGATCAGTACATCTCGCAGGCCACGCTCGATCAGCTCAACAACGTGCTGGCCACGAAGTACAACTTCACAGCGCCGGGTGGTGGCGAGCAGGTGCAGCGCCAGAACCCGAATCGCAATTTCTTTGGCCGAGTGGATGCGTACCTGCCCTTCAACACGCGCATGGTGTTGCGTCACAACTACGCTGGTGCCGACAATACCAGCTTTGGCCGCGGAGCGGCCACGGCATTGACGCCTTCGTTCAATCTCACGTCGAACCGGTATGATTTCAGCAGCAAGACCAACAGCACGGTGGGCGAGCTGCTGTCGAATCTCACGAGCGGCATCTACAACGAATTCCTCGTCAACTACTCCACGACAAAGGATTTCCGCAGCGTGCCGGTGCAGTTTCCGCAGCTGACGATCAACGGCATTCCTCGCACGGATGTGGCGACGACTGCCCGCATCGTGCTGGGCACTGAGTCATCGTCGCAGGGCAACTCGCTGGACCAGCGCACCTTCGAGCTCACCGACAATCTCACAATTCCGCTCGGGGCGCACTCGTTCACGATCGGGACGAAGAACATCTTCTACAAGTCGATCAACCTCTTCGCGTCGAACTCCATCGGTAACTGGACCTTCGCGAACATCGATGCGCTGAACAACGGTGTGGCGACGAACTATGTCATCAGCTCGCCCGCCCCGACCGATCCGTACAACGGCATCGCGACGGTGAGCGCCAACATGTACGGCGTGTATGCGCAGGACGCATGGAATGTCACGCCACAGTTCACGGTGACGGGTGGCGTGCGCTACGACAAGCCGGACTTCCGCAATTTCCCACCGCAGAACGATTCGGTGCTCGCGCAGTATCAGCGCAACACCAGTGTGGTGCCGACGCAGGGTCAGTTCTCGCCTCGCATCGGTTTCAACTGGGACATGACGGGTGACCAGCGGAACCAGCTGCGCGGCGGCGTTGGTTCGTTCGCGGGCAACGTGCCGTTCGTGTACCTGTCGAATGCCTTTGGCAACTCGGGACTGAGCGGATTTTCGTCGCTCACCTGCAACGGCTCGGCACTGACTAACACGTCGACCACCTCGTTCGGGGTACCGGCGTTCAACAGCACAAACATCATGAACCCGCCGACGAGTTGCCTGCCGGGCAATCGCCCGAATGGAACGGTGGCGCCCGGCGCGGCGATTGCCGGTCCGTCGGCTGGTGCAGCGGTGGCCACGATCGACCCGGACTTCAAGTTCCCCAAATATCTCAAGGCCAGCGCCGGCTACGATCACCGCTTCATGAGCGGTATCGTCGGCACGCTCGAGGGGCTCTACTCCTACTCGCAGGCCAACGCGTTCTATCAGAACCTGGCCCTCGTGGGTCCGCAGGGTACCGATGCACGTGGCCGCGTGCTCTACGGCACCTTCACGGCAACGGGCGCCACGCCGGCGACCAAGGGACAGCGCACCCAGGTTCTCGACGTCACCAACTCCTCGGGCGACTACACCTATAGCCTGACCGGCCAGCTCCAGAAGTCGTTCTCGAAGAACTTCGAGGCGTCCGCAGCCTACACGTATCAGCAGGCGAAGGACGTGGTGTCCGTGACGAGCAGCACGCAGGGTTCCAACTTCCGCTACCAGCGCGATGTGAGCGGCCGTCTGGACGACCGCACCGTGACGAAGAGCAAGTACGACCAGCCGCATCGTATCATCACGACGGGATCGTATCGCTTCCCGAGCCTCACCGATTTGTCGTTGATCTATATCGGTGGTTCCGGTGCGCCGTACGACTATGTGTATGCCTCGAACGGCGGGAGCACGGGTGACCTGAACGCCGATGGGCAGTCGCAGAACGACCTGATCTACGTGCCGAAGGATGCGCGCGACCAGACGGAGATCCTGTTCAGCGGCTACAACGGCACAGCGGCCGCGCAGGCGACGGCCGCAGCGCAGGCCCAGGCATTCGAGACATTCATCTCGAGTGTGGACTGCCTCAACAGCGCCCGTGGCACGATTCTCACCCGCAACGCCTGCCGGAATCCCTGGTCGAACCAGGTGGACATCAGCGTGGCGCAGTCGTTTTCGCCGGTGAAGTTCCAGAACATGCAGGTCCGCCTGGATGTGATCAACTTCGGAAACCTGCTGAACAAGAACTGGGGCCAGCAGGCGTTCTCAAATCAGGGTTCGACCTGCGGACAGATCTGCAGCGCGACGACGGTGTTGACCCACACGGCCAATCGGCTGGCCACGGGTACGCTGCCGACGGCGGGTGTCTTCACGTTCAATCAGGCGTTCACCGCCTATAACTCGGACAACGCGAGTTCGAACTACCGGATGCAGCTCTCGTTGCGGTACAGCTTCTGATGGGGTGACGGTTCATTCGGGTGTCTTCGCGCCCGGCTGATCCATGATGGAAGGAAAAGACCCCGCGAACCTTTCGGTTCGCGGGGTCTTTTCGTGGTTCAATGCATACGTCCACGGAGTGCTCGGCTGTTGATGTGACGTCCAGATGACGGTGCTTTGAATCTTCCCAGAAGCGGAGCGGAGTGACGCGAGCCCCACTTGGCACGGGAGTGCCGAGTGGGGCTCGCGTCGTCTGGGCGAAGGTTCCCTTTGTGGGGAGGGTGTGTAGATTATCGGGACTGTGCCCGGGTATCCCTTGGGGGCAGGTTTGTGAGGCCAGGTAGCTCAGTTGGTAGAGCAACGGACTGAAAATCCGTGTGTCGCCGGTTCGATTCCGGCCCTGGCCACTCAGCGAAATCGATTGAATCGAAGGGGTTGCACACCTGAACGGCCACCAGCAATGGTGGCCGTTTTGCTTATGGCGAAAATCGCCGAATGTAAAGAAGCGCTGGACGCACTTCACTTGGTCTCCGTCTGCCGCAGGACTAGCAAGGCCTCGAGTTCCGGGAGATGCTCAAGGTCTTTTGGTCGATTCGCTGCGCGTTTCGCGGCGATCAGGGCAGGCAGGTCGAGTGCGTCGAACGTCACGTCGAACGCTTCCATGGTGATGCTGCCATCCAGCGCAGCCGCGAATCCGCCCACTCCAGCGACCTCGTCGAAGACATCCATGTCGCCTTCCGTTGTGGTCAGAGTCATCACGGGCGTCGTAGCAAAGGTCCGCGTATCCATGAAAAACGGCAGACCACGTTGGACGCCTCGAGGGTACGCCTCCCACCCGGAGAGCAGTGCGGCGAGGCGTCCGATATTGCCATCGTCGTTGGCATAACAGATATCGAGATCGTCCGTGTGTCGGCCAGAGCCGTGTGCCGCTCCGGCAATTCCGCCAATCACGACGAATCGGATCCCATGACTGGCCAGTCCCGATAACATGCTGCCGAAACTCACGTCGGGCGTCCCCCGAGCTTGGCACTGCTGCTACCGCCATTCGCCGGTGATGCACCCGAGCATGACCCGACCGGTTCAAGATCTGATGCCGTGGCCACGAGTGGCACGAGCGCACGGGTCCGTGCGGTTTGTTGACCCGCGGGCCGAATGGCACGTATGAAGGCGGTGTTCTCGTCCAGTCGGCGTAGTCGTTCTGCGGGTGTTCGCTCGAGCCCTGCCCTCAATAGGGTGAGATCGACGCCTCGAGCGCTCGCCGCCTGGAGAATTTCGGCAGTGTCACGCGACTTGGGTCGCGGGGGCCGGCCTGATGCTCTGCGTTGTCCAGTGTGCAAGGCAGTCGCGACTGCAGCAGCGAAGATCGAATGATACCGCGCCAAGTCGATGGTGATCGACACGCCGCCACTCGTTTCGGCAATTTCGGCGTGCCGCATATTCACGGGTTCGGCAAGTGCGCGGGTCGCCATCGCAGCCGCTGCAGCAAGAGCTATCCGAAGCTCACTTGCCAGTTGGTGCACCAGCCCAAGCCACCGAGCTTCCGGAATTGAGTATCCGAGCCGGACCCCAAGCGCTCGGGTCGCGTTCTCCACCCACTTCTCGTCGGCCCGGACGACGAAAGAGAACTGCGCTCGCGTCAGCATAATTAGTCCTGGTTTCGAGGAGGGATTGTGGCGAATGATGACATAAACTCCACCTAAAGGCAAGGAGTATTTATCCCTGTTACGAAAGCAAGGACGGATGTGCAGGGGGACGTACTACCTAGTTCGGTAGATGGTCGTCACAGGTTTTGGCAGAGCCACGCGGACATTGAGACAGGACCGTCGAAGCCGTTGCTGCAGAGAGGGTTCCGAAGCGAGTACGAAGTGACGTGCGCTCCCGGCGAACGGATCTGAACATCCGTGTGTCGCCGGTTCGATTCCGGCCCTGGCCATGGGGTGGCGGGACAACATGGTATGCGGCAACGATGCGGCCAGGTAGCGAGGTCCCGGGAGGTTCCGTGGCATTTCGCGGCTTGGCCGCGTTTGGCGTTGCGTCGCTTCTGCAGAACCGAGCGAGGTAGCTCGGCGTGGTGTTGTGTCACGCCCCTCGTTCGTTCGTTGAAAAATCAGCATGATACCGAGATGACCGCCATGATCATGAAATCGCGCGTGGACCGACTCGCACCCAAGCCTGTTGACGAGATTCAGGAGGGAGGGTAGTTCGTACTCATACATCGGCATCATGGGCTCACTCAATGGGCGCCGTTGAACCGCATTCACGAGAATATTCAGTGGGTTGACGCTCCTGCGGATCCGGTGAATCAGCCGGCGATAGAGCGGCGCGTGCCGCGCGTAGGTGAAGTGCAGAGCCCCGACGCCGCCAATGCACAGCCGGCGAATGAGGTGTTCGGTGAACCAGAGCCCGGCCGCAGGAGGGATGTGCTGCAGAACGATGTACGAGTGAATGAAGTCGAATGGACCTCCTTCATCACCTCCCTGCTCGAAGAACGCTTCCGACGTCATGAATGTCGCGTTGTTCAGACCTGCCTCCACCACGTTCTTTCGCGCTTTCCGCAGCATCACCTCACTGATATCAACGCCTAAAACGCACTTCGAAAGGCGCGCGAGAGGGAGCACGAGACGCCCGACCCCACACCCGAAGTCCAGCGTACGAACAGGAGCGAACGCGGGATCAATCCACGCGCGAATGTCCGACACAACGCTCCCAATGTCCTTCGCGCCGGTCTGGTGGAATTGTTCCCGCGATTCGGGAAGGTTGACGAGCCGATTCTCCTCGGAGTTGAGGACAGCGTAATAGGGATCCTCTGCAAGGCGATTCCAGCGGGATCGTTCGCTCCGCAACTCCTTGGGGGTGCTCATGACGCGACGGCTCCGGAATCATTGTTCACACGCTCGATAACGATCCTGGCTGCTCCATGCCTGCCAGTGCTCGATGAAGTCGGGAAGTCTAAGGGGCGGATGCGGAGTGGTCCACCAGCCGCTCCGCGACGACACAACGCCATCGCTATTTCTCCGACGGTGCCGCATTCCGACTCCGGATAAAGATCGATCCTTCTGGTCCCGTTGCTGACGACAGAGCGTGATAGAAATTCCGCACTGCAGTTCACAAGGAGAAGGCAGACCCTGCAGAGCCTGCGATGTCGCAAGCCGCCCGAAAAAAGCATACGACAAGGTGCGCGCACGCACGCCGGGAGCGCCGATCTCCTGAACGGGCAGGGACAGGAGCGAGTGTCAGGCTGGAAATGCCCGCGGGCGTACGTTGTTGCGCCCCGCCCCCCGCCGCCGTCCAGTGGACATGACGTCACCTCGAACAAGAGCAACTGTCCGCGCCGACTACGGCCTCGACGCGCCAGGTCTCGTGCGGGGCTTTGCGCTGATCGGCGCAGTACTGGTAATTGCCGGCCTGGCGTTGGGCACCCTTGCCGGCCCTGGCGTGACTCGCCTCGGCCGTTCGCTGCTCTGGCCCGGCGGCAGCTTCGCGCTCACGGCGCTGCTGATGACGCTGAGCAGCCGATTCGGCAAGTTGCGCGCGCGAGATCGTCTGCTCGACCGTCTGGCCATCGGAACGTCCGACACGGTGCTGGACGTGGGCTGCGGTCATGGCCTGATGCTCCTCGGCGCCGCGCAGCGTGCGACGCAGGGCCACGTGATCGGGGTCGATCTGTGGTCGCAGCGTGACCAGGGGGATAACCGCGCCGAGGCGACGCTGGAGAATGCCGTGCGCGAGGGAGTGCGGGAGCGGGTGGAGGTGCGCGACGGAGACATGCGCTCGCTGCCGCTGGACGATGCGAGTGTGGATGTTGTCGTGTCGAGTCTGGCTATCCACAACATTCCCGACGCCGCAGGGAGGGCGACCGCCTGTCGCGAGATGGTGCGCGTGCTGCGTCCGGGGGGGCGGGTGGGGATTCTCGACATCGCGAACATCAGCGCCTACGCGAAGAGCTTCCGTGCGGCTGGTCTGGCGGTGGAGCACACGGGATTCACTCCGTGGATATTTCCGCCGACGCGTGAACTGGTGGTACGAAAGCCCGGCTGATTCATCTCGCAGACCTGCCAGTGGCGATTTCACCGATCGGACGTGGCGCCGCCTCCGATAGATTTCGGGTATGGCACTTCTGGGATTGCAGGACGTCGACCTGGCCTTTGGCGGCCCGAAGATTCTCGATCAGGCGCACTTCTCCATCGAGCGGGGCGAGCGAGTCTGTCTCCTCGGTCGCAATGGCGCGGGCAAAAGCACCATCCTCAAGGTGCTCGACGGCACGATCTCGCCTGATCAGGGCACGGTAGTTCGGCAGGTGGGTGCGACGATCGCGCGGCTGGACCAGGAAGTCCCGGACGACATCGGCGGGACCACCTTCGAAGTCGTGTCCGCCGGACTCGGACCCACAGGTGGGCTGCTCGCCCGGTACCACCAGGCCAGCGTGCGTGTGGCACACGAGCAGAGCGACGCCGCGCTGAAGCAGCTCGGACGTCTGCATCAGCAACTCGATGCGCACAACGCGTGGGAGATGCAGTCGCGCGTGGACACCGTGATCGAGCATCTGGGGCTGGACGCGGACGCGCCCTTCGCGTCGGCCAGTGGCGGGCGCAAGCGGCAGACGCTGCTGGCGCGTGCGCTGGTGAGCCAGCCTGACGTGTTGTTGCTGGACGAGCCGACGAATCATCTGGACATCAGCGCGATCGAGTGGATGGAGCGCTACCTCGTCGACCAGCGTATCACGCTCGTGTTCGTGACGCATGATCGCGCGTTCCTGCGTCGGCTGGCCACGCGAATCGTCGAGTTGGACCGCGGCCGGCTCGCGGACTGGGGCGGCGACTACGACACATACCTTCGCCGGAAGGCCGACGCACTCTCCATCGAGGCGAAGGAGTGGTCGGAGTTCGACAAGCGGCTGGCGAAGGAGGAGCAGTGGATCCGCACAGGCATCCAGGCTCGGCGCACACGGAACGAGGGGCGCGTGCGATCGCTGGAGGCGATGCGCGACGAACGCTCCGAGCGGCGCGAGCGGACGGGCGCGGTGAATCTCCGCGCGCAAGAATCCGATCGGTCGGGGAGGGTGGTGATCGCGGCGAAAGACCTCCGGTTCGCGCGCGCAGAACGTCCAATCGTGGATACCTTGACTGCCACCATCATGCGCGGGAATCGCGTGGGGTTGGTCGGGCCGAACGGATCGGGAAAGACCACGCTGCTGCGACTACTGCTCGGTGAACTCGCACCGGACTCGGGGACGGTGCGGCAGGGGACGGGCATCGAGCTCGCGTACTTCGATCAGCTTCGTGAGCAACTGGATCCGGAGGCGAGTGTTTTCGACAGCATCGCCGACGGTGCGGAGTTCGTGGATGTGGGCGAGGGGCGCCAGCATGTGAACGGGTATCTGCAGGACTTCCTGTTCGCTCCGGATCGGGCACGGACGCCAGTTCGGGCGTTGTCCGGCGGTGAGCGGAACCGGCTGCTGCTGGCGCGCCTGTTTACCCGTTCGTTCAATGTGCTGGTGATGGATGAGCCGACGAACGATCTGGACATCGAGACACTGGATCTGCTGGAGGATCTGTTGCTCGGGTTCTCCGGGACGTTGCTGCTGGTGAGTCATGATCGGGAGTTCCTGGATCATGTGGTGACGAGCACGCTGGTGTTCGAGGGCGCGGGGCGGGTGAAGGAGTATGCGGGGGGGTATACGGATTGGGTGCGGCAGCGGGGGGATGGAGAAGTGGAAGGAACGAAGCGAAACGCTGCCCGCCACGAGGCTACAGCCAAGCCTGTGGTTCCGGAAGCGTCGGATGCCGGGGCTCGTCGACTTACATACGGCGAGCGGACGGAACTCTCGACGCTACCAGAACGCATCCAGATGCTCGAAGATCAGCGTAACGGCATCTTCGAGGCGCTGGGCAGTCAGACAAACCACCTGGACGGCGACCTGATGAAGACTCTGCAGCAGCGCGCCACAGCAGTGGAACATGAACTCACCAGCGCCATGACACGCTGGGAGCTACTCGCGGAGCGTGATGCACGCTCCTAGGCGGATTCAGGGGCAGCGTGTTGTTGCCAGAGAGATGCTCTGAGACGCGAGTGATACACCAGTAACATTGTCGAGACGATAGCGAACGGGAGACCGTGCCAGGTCGACGTCGTGCCCGCCGGACCTGACTGCACTATGGCCAGCGCCGTCATCGCAATGCTCGTGACAAGAATCACGGGCCATGGATCGCTCGCAAAGACTAATGCGTTCGTCTCCCCTAGCTGCCGACGCGACATGACCTGAGCGCCAACGTAGCAGAGTTGAGGAACAATGGCGCCCAGTACCAGTGTGAGCACCACAAGATGGAATGGGGAAAGTGGCAGGTGCAGCACAGTGTTGGGCAAGAGTGCCAGGACAAAGCCGATCAGACCTGACATCCTTCCCAGTTTTACGAGTGGCGATGTAGCACTCATCACGGTTCTCCGGAGAGGCAGTTCCGGCGCACGCAGGATGCGTGCGCCGGTCGCGCGTTATTGGTAAGTGACAGCGTCAGGTGATGTACTCGTATCGACATCCCTTGTCTTCACGATACAGAAGGTCTCCGTCCTCGCTGAAATGATCCACGTACTCGCAGATCATGAGGATCGTTGTTGAAATACCGGACACCGTAGTGCCATTCGCTGCACCCGACGCTCCGGAACCACAGTCCGCGGCAATCGGTGTCGGCATGGCTCCCCCAGCGCCGCTCGCGGCAATGAAGTATTCGGCACCGCCACCCTTGCAGCTACAAACAGGCGACTTTGCGTTAGCCTTTGCGATGCATGCGTTGTACCGATCGACGGAAGCTGCCCACATGGCCGCGGCGGCGATATACGCCGCGGTCGCCCCGATGCACGAAGGGACGGATATGGGTGCCGTAACGGGCGCAACCGCCGGCGCGAGACACGCTGCCCTCATCGCGACCCCGGCCGTTACCATCAACGCGGCATATTTCACGGCCTCCATCTTCTCCTGGTAGCACGCCGTTTCGACCTGCGAATCACAATCTCCAGAGTCGCCATACGAACTGAGGCCTGCGGTAGAGAGAGTGCCAACAGGGAACTGACTGGCGAACGATCCGAAGATGGTCTGGCCCGCCGCAGCCCTCGAAGCGTCAACGTGCAGCATACCAGCGTCCTTCCCGTCGCAGAGGATCGCAGGAACGACCGGGTCAGCGGAGTTCTTCTCCGCACGACCGTGATCCAGGCTGACCTTCTCATCGATGTTTCCGTCCGCGCTCTGAAACTGCTGCGAGGCAAGGAGCCAGCTGTGCTTTGTTCTGCGCCAGGCGAACGTGACCGTCCCGAGGTGCTTGCCCTGACTGCTGACGTCGATCCGGCTGAACGGTTCGTCTCCGTGCCCTCTCACGACCGAGCTGTTACCGCCGGAAGAGCGGACCTCGCTCCACTCCGGTGCGTTGCGACATGCGTGATCCGTCTTTCCGGCCGCCACGCGCAGAAATGAGAGCGGTATGCTAGTCAGCGGGTGTTCGGCTGTCGTCACGGCCACAGGGGCGATCAACGTCGCGCTCGCCCGCGCGCTCTTCTTGCGCGAGAGATGCATGGTCTGTGTGCTGCGATCGACGGCAAGTCGCCCGTTCACGAGATGCCGCACCTGAGTGATTCGTTGAACCGCGACGTTATCATCCGTGGTATCGTTCAGTAGCGGAGCCGGAGATGCTGTCTGTACTGTGGGACGCGTTTGAGGAGCGGGACCGGCGACGGTTGCCGTGTCAGCGCTGCATGCCGCAGAGAGCAGCAGGGCGACGCCGAACGAAAGACGGGCCGTGGATCCAGTTCTATTGCAGCTGAGTGAGATCATGGTGGCGATTGGTTGGGAGCATCGATTGCCAATGGGTGCCATCTTGCACCGTATGGTGGCAGCGTTATCGCCGCCGACTCGCCACTGGGGCGAGCGTTCAGATGCGACCTCCCGGCAGGTCCGTGAACGTGTGATCAGGTTGTGCTCGATGCGTCACTCTCCCGTCATCAAATCCCTGCGGCAGACATCATGAAGAACACGATTCGCGAAGAGACGCTATCGGAAACATCCCCCACCCCCACCCCCGCCCTCGCCCGCCTCCGCACCTTCACCCGTCTCCTCGACAGCGCCGCCCGCGTCCCCGGCACCTCCTTCCGCTTCGGCCTCGATCCCATCCTGGGTCTCGTCCCCGGCCTGGGTGACATCGCTGGCGCCGCACTGGGCACCTACGTCGTCCTCACCGCCTCGAAGCTCGGCGCTCCCACCAGCCTGCTCATGCGCATGCTGGCCAACGTCGCCATCGATACGGTGGGCGGAACACTCCCGGTGCTCGGCGATCTGTTCGACGCGAGCTTCAAGTCCAACTCCCGCAATCTCGCCCTCCTCGAACGCCATCTCGGCGAGACCAGCCCCCAAAAACCGGCAGGTCGCGCGATGGTCTGGCTCACCATCGTGGCACTCGGTGCGCTGGCCGTGGGAGCCCTCGTGGTTGCCGCGATGGCCATACGCTGGATCGCGCGACACATCGGCTGAGCAAACCGCACGGGCGGGACTGTCTCTTGCCTTGCAGTCGTGCACCCTCACAGGAGCACACACCACATGAGCATCTTCGGCAACATCTGGGACAAGATCGTGGGCCACAGCGCTCGCGCTCAGGAAGACAAGACGAACGCCGCAGCCGCCGCGAATGCGCCTGCTGCCACCACGCCGGGAATGAACGGTGCCGGCATGGCCCCTTCGGGCCAGCCGGTAGACGTGGAAGCGATCATGAACGACCTGGCGTCCAAGTCATCGCAGAAGCTGGATTGGAAGTACTCGATCGTCGACCTCATGAAGCTGCTGGGGATGGAGAGCAGCCTCACCGAGCGGAAGGACCTGGCCAAGGAGCTGGGCTACACAGGCGACATGAATGACAGCGCCACCATGAACATCTGGTTGCACAAGGAAGTGCTGCGCAAGATGTCCGAAAATGG
>JBBSVF010000002.1:0-34397 GCA_038233745.1 Gemmatimonadales bacterium | reverse complement strand
AGCTGGTGGACGTGCTCTTCTCGCTGGAGGTGACTGCATATGCCCGGAGTATCGAGGGCCTGCGCCGACACGCGATCGTCCTGCGTCGCATGTATCACACACTCGGCGAACTGGACGTGTTGCAGTCCACGGCGGAAGTTCGCGTTCGGGCCACGCGATTTGTGCGTCCGGTGTTCGAGGCAGATGGCGTTCGTTCCATCTCGGCAACACGAGTGTCCCATCCGGTGCTCGCGCCGCCCGTGCCGAACGACCTGCGATTGGAGAGGGGGAGCATGCTGCTCACCGGTTCCAACATGTCCGGGAAGTCCACCTTCCTTCGCACGATTGGCGTGAGCGCCGTGTTGGCGCGTACACTCTTCACCGTATTTGCCGACGAGTGGCGCGCGCCGATGCTGTTGGTGCGCAGCGCGATCGGGCGCAGTGACAGCCTGGAGGATGGGGTGAGCTACTATCGAGCAGAGGTGAACGCGGTGGGCGAGCTGCTCGGGACTGACCAGCACGCCCCGCGGCTGATCCTGATCGACGAGCTCTTCCGCGGGACGAACTCGGTGGAGCGCATCGGCGGGGCGAGTGCGGTGCTCGAAGCGCTCGATCACGGACATGACGTCGTGGTGATCGCAACGCACGACATGGAGCTGCTGGAGCTGCTGCCACACTACGAGCCCTTTCATTTCCGTGAGTCGGTACGCGATGGAGCACTGACCTTCGATTACACGCTCTACCGCGGCGCGTCGTCCACGCGGAATGCGCTGGCCATCCTGGCGCTGGCGGGCTATCCCGCCTCGGTGGTTGCGCGCGCGGAGGAGCTTTCGGCGGCAATCGAGGCTCGATTCGCGGCAACCCCTGTACACAACCCCGGGCCCGCGGCCGCGGTGCCGTTGTTGCACGACTGATTTCCGTTATCTTTTCTGCAGTGGCGACAGCGCCGCCATTCTCACCGAGCCGACCATGCCCTACGTCATCACCGAAGCCTGCATCAATACCAAGGACAAGGCGTGTGTGGACGTCTGTCCGGTGGACTGCATCTATGAAGGCCCCGATCAGCTGTTCATCCACCCAGACGAGTGCATCGATTGTGGTGCGTGCGAGCCTGAGTGTCCGGTGACGGCGATCTTCCCCGAGGAGGACGTGCCGACGCAGCTCAAGCCGTACATCCAGCTCAACCGGGACGTGTTCACCAGCGACAACCCCCCGGGCCGTCCCACCCGCTGAGCGCGGCGTGCTGCGCGCGCTGACCTTCGACTACTGGGATACGCTCTACGAGGGCGGCGCGCTCCCCGAGCGTGTCGCCCTGCGTCGTACTGCAGTGGGAGCGCTCCTGGGCGCGTACGGACGCGAGCTTCCCGAACCGCAGCTGCGCGCGCTGTACGAGGCCTCGGGCGAGGAAGCCGAGCGCTGGTGGAGCGAGGAACATCGGGGCTACACCACCAATGACCGGCTGCGCTGGATCCTGGAGCATGCCGCCGTGGCGCCGCGCGAGGGGTGCGCCCACATCGCCACGGCCGTCGACGCGGTGGACAACGCGCTCCTGATGCTGCCCCCCGCCATGCTCGCGGGAGCGTGGCAGATGCTGAGGACACAGAGCCGTCGCTTCACGCTCGCGATCATCAGCGATACGGGCTTCGCCTCGGGACGTGCGCAGGACCGCCTGCTGCAGAAGGACGCGGCGCGTGAGTTCTTTGCGCACACCGTGTACTCCATGGACGTGGGGCACGCCAAGCCACGGCCGGAAATCTTTCTCGCGGCCACGGCGGCGCTGGGCATCGCACCGGGCGAGACGCTGCACATCGGCGACAATGAGCGCACGGACGTTCGTGGCGCCCTGGATGCGGGCTATCGCGCCATCCGGCTGGATGTGGTGCGACGTAATGGGCCGAGCGAGGCGGAGTTCGTGGCGCGGAGTTTCGAGGAACTCGGGGAGTATCTCGCGACGCTCGCCTGAATCACTCCAGCCCGGTCAGAGTCCCCAGCCGTAGCGCTGCTTGGCGATGAACAGGCCCGTGATCACGGCGTACTGCAGAAAAGTGGACACTTCACTGCGCGCGGCCTCGGCCCAGTCGTGCTCGCCCTCTTCGTCCGACGCCGGAGGACGCGGAAACCAGCGTGAGGTGGTGTGCTTGTAGCGCAGGTACTCCTCGCCGAAGATCGATTCCAGTACGCCTTCTTCGTAGCGCACGATGAAGGTGTACTCGACGGCGAAGAGCACGATGGCGATCGGCAGGAACCAGAGCACACCTGACACGACGACGAAGCCCATCCAGATGAGGAAGTTGCCCACGTAGAGCGGGTTCCGCATCCACGCGAAAATGCCGTAGGTGACCAGCCGCTGCACTGTGCGGGAGCGCCGGCGAGTGACCGTGCCCGCTGCTGCCACGCCCGCGAGGCGGATGATCTCGCCGAGCGCGATGAGCGCGAACCCCACCAGCCAGTTCATGGCATCGGGGGTTCCGCGGGCCAGGAGGGGCACCAGGAGAAAGGGCACGGGCAGCCATCCGCGGTGGCGGAAGAGCACTGCGCCGATTCGCGCGCTCTGGCTGCGCTCGGAATCGGAGATCGGAGTGGCGGTGTCAGCCATCGGCGGGCGGGGAACGGGAAGGACCAGCGCGAAAGGTCGCCTGACGTCGGCGAATGCTCAAGCGCGCGAGCCGTACTGACGGTGCGGGCGGAATTCCTGCCGCCCGGCATCGCGATCAGCGCGCGGGCTTCCGCTCTTCGTGCTCCGGCCAGTGCGGAATGATGGTGCGCCATTCCTCGGGCACGCGAACCGGCTTGCCGCTGCGATCCAGTGCCACGAACACGATCGACGCCTGCGCCACCAGCGTGCCCGTCTCCTGCTTCCGGACATCCTGCTTCACGATGTAGCTCGTGTTACGCACGTCCAGCAGCCCGCTGCGGATCACGAGGTTGTCACCGGGCAGGGACTGCGCGAAGTAGTCGATATCCACGTGGCGCACCACCGAGTAGACAGGCACGGTGAGAAAGTCCCGCACGCCTCCCACATTCTGTTCCTCCAGTAGCTGCCAACGCGCGCGCTCCAGGAAAGCGAGCATGTTCGCGTGGTTCACGTGGCCGAGCATGTCGCAGTCGGCGGGATAGATGTGGAAGACGACTTCGGGGAGTGTGTCGGTCATGGGCAGTCAGGTAGTGCCGGTTTCCGGTTCGCGAACGTCGTCGTTCGCGGCCAGCCAGCGTCCGTCGAAGGTGAGCCAGAACATCACGCGCCGGTCGGCGTGCGCCCTGGCACGCGCGAGGGCGCAGGCGAAGGCCTTGGCAGAATAGGTGCCGTCCAGCGGTGGCCCCCCATACGCAACCAGCAGTGCGGCTGCCCGCTGCGCCTCATCAGTCTCCACGGCGTAGCCGCCACCATATGATCGTTCGTCTACCTCGAGCGCGTGTCCGGGCAGCGGCGGCAAGGGTTCGCTGGCCAGCCGCTGCAGCAGCGCATGGGTGCGGCGCGCAAGCCCCATCACGCGCCCTGGATTGGCGATCAGCCTGGGCGTCACTCGCACCCCGATCACGCGAACCTCCGGTGCCACGAGTGCGAGACCGGCCAGCAACCCCGCCACGGTCCCGCCGCTCCCGAGTGGCGCGACGATCTCGTGTGGGAGAGGGCGCCCGTCGCGCGCGAGCTGCGCAACGACCTCGATCGCGGCGGCAGCGTGCCCGAGGGCGCCGAGGGCGGTGCTGCCACCGGCGGGCACCCAGGTGATGCCGCCACGCAGTCGTCGAAGACCCGCGCGGAGATAGGCGTCCACCGGAGACCGGGCCCGGACGACGCGGGCGACGCGTGCCAGGCGCGAGCCCGTGGCCGCCGCGACGCCGTGCACCGGTTGCGGCCAGGTGATGACGGTGGTGGGAGCGCCAAGCCGGGCACCGTACTGCGCCACCGCGAGGGCGTGGGTGGACCCGGTGGGCCCCACGGTAAGGAGTGCGTGATCGGGACCGACACCGGCGAGCAGCAGTTCCAGGGCGCGCACCTTGTTGCCACCGAGCACGGCGGCCGTGAGGTCATCGCGTTTCGCCATCATCGACACACCGTCGATCACCCAGTCTTCCACGGGTGTCTCGCGCACCCGCAGATCCACGCGTGGCAGGGCGCGCGACAGCGCGGGCAGGTGTGCGAGGAGGGCCTGCATTCGTCAGGCGGGTGCGATCCCCGGGCCGATCTGCTCGTCCAGATCCGGATCGAAGCGGTCGGAGGATCCCCTGCGAGCGGGCGTGTCATCGTCGGGATGACGCTCCACGTAGAGCACCTGCACCACGGTCATCACCGTCGCCAGCAGCGGGACGGCCACCATCAGGCCCATGAAACCGAAGACGATGGCGAGCAGCGCCTGCGCGAGCACGGTGAGTGCCGGCGGCAGATCCATTCCGCCCTTCATGAGCAGCGGAATGAGGATGTGGTTTTCCAGGAACTGGATGCCGACGTAGACCGCGCCGATCGCCAGTGCCTTCTCGGGCGAATCGAGGAAGCCCATGCCAATGGCCGGGACCGCGCTGAGGAGGGGACCCACAGTGGGAATGAACTCGAAGAGGCCGGCGAGCAACCCGAGCGCAAACGCGGCCTTCACGTGCAGAATGAGGAGCGCGATGGTGCTCACCGTGCCGATCGCCGCCATGGCGATGAGCTGCGTCACCAACCACTTGCGCAACACCGTGGCCACGCGAGCCATCACCTCGGCTCCCTGTGCCCGCCGCCGCGGTGGAAGCAGTAGCAGCGCTCCGCGTCGGTACAGGTCAGGATCGGCAGCGAAATAAATGCTGAGGAAGGTGATGAGAAGCACGCCAGCCACTGCCTCCAGTGTCGTGTGCAGGAAGGGAAAGAGATACTTCGACACCCCGCCCATTTGCGACTGGATGCGCGCACGCACGTTTTCCCCCGGCTTTGAAGCGACCGTGTCGCGCCCCTGTGGTGCTGGTGTTGCGCTGGTGGCGGATGAAACGCTCGCGGGCGCTGCCGCTGCCGCCGTGGCCGGATGCGCGGAGTCGGCGCTGGCGCTGCCACCGCCCACCACGATGCCGATCACGCCACTCTGGCGCTTGTCCAGCCAGCGCTGCACCCGATCCACGGCCTCCGGGAGCTTCTGCCGAAGCTCCGTGCCCTGGGCGCGCAACGTGGGAGCCATCCACGCGCCGAATCCTCCAAGCAGCCCGTAGAACGAGATCACGATCAGCGCGGCGCCCACGCCGCGGGGTATCCGCAGGCGCTGCAGGTGATCGACGCCGGCTGACACGGCGACGCCGAACAGCACGCCGAGAAAGAGCGTGAGGAAGAGGACACTCGCGAACCACAGCAACTTGAGGGTGAGGTACATCGCGAAGACGAGCGCAGCACCGCGTACCACATCGCGGCTTCGCCAACCGACGGCGCGGTTGTGACGAACGCGCCCGCGTCCCACGGACGGCGGTGGAATGCTGCCGCGCTCCTGCTGCTCGGTGACGTTATGCCGATCGCCGGCCGGTCCCGAGTTCAGGTCGCGCGCGGGGTCGCGGGAATGATCTGTCATGGAACAACGGTCTCGCGAGAAGGGGGCCAGTGCCCGGCGCGTTCCGGGTGCGGAGCGCCGCTGGACGCTACATTACCGCATCGCGAAGGATTCGCCAACCTGACCAGGACGCAGAGTGGCCGACAGGGCGCAGACCACAGCATTCGAATATCTGGACACCGCCGCGCAGGTGGATGCCTTCATGGCGGACATCGCGGGGGTGACGGAGCTCGCACTCGACACCGAGGGCGCCAGCTTTCACCGGTTCATCGACCGGATCTACCTGCTGCAACTCTCCACGCGCGAGCGGCACGCGGTGATCGATCCGCTGCCGGTCGGGTCACCCGAAGGGCTTGGGCGCCTGATCGAAAGTCCGGATGTGGAGGTGGTGTTCCACGACGCCGACTACGATCTGCGTCTGCTGGCGCAGGATTACGGCTGGCAGATCCGCCACGTGTTCGACACGCGCATTGCTGCACAGCTGCTGGGCCACACCTCGTTCGGCCTGGCCGCGATGCTCGAGCGCTACTTCGATGTGCGCCTGGACAAGAAGCATCAGCGGGCAGACTGGAGCATGCGTCCCCTGAGTGCCGACATGCTGGACTACGCGGCACACGACACGCGCTACCTGCTGCAGCTCAAGGACCGCCTGATCGAGGAGCTGGAGGCCAAGGGGCGCATTGGCTGGGCGCGCGAGGAGTTTGCGCTGCTCGAGAATACGCGGTGGTCCTCGGATGACACCTCGCTCGGGTATCTCAAGCTCAAGGGCGCGCGCGATCTGAACCGGCGCGAGCTGGCGGTGCTGCGCGAGTTGGTGCCCTGGCGTGACATGGTGGCGGGCAGCGTGGACCGCGCCACTTTTCGCGTGCTGGGCAACGAGCAACTGATGGAGATCTCGCGCAGCCATCCGCAGTCGAAGGACGCGCTGTCGCGGATCAAGGGAATGCCGCGCGGCGTGCTGGAGCAGCGGCATGGCGAGTTGGTGGCGGCGGTGGCGCGCGGGTTGGCGGTGCCGGACGCGGAGCTGCCGCGCTTTCCGCGGTCGCCGCGCTGGGACCGCGATCCGGAATTCGATGCGCGCGTGAGCGCGCTCAAGACCGCGCGTGACTCTGCCGCGGAGCGGCTGCAACTGGATCCAGGGGTGCTGTGCTCGCGCGACCGCATGGAGGCCGTCGCGCGTCGCAACCCGGAATCGGTCGGGGAGGTTGCCGAGGTGACCGAGCTGCGCCGGTGGCAGGTTGAGGAGCTGGCTGCGGCATTCGTGACTGCGCTCGAGCCCCATCGCAAGAGTCCCTACAAGGACTGACCTGCCACCCGCCGTCGTGGGCTACAGTCCCATGTACGCGCGCACTCTGGGCTCGATGCGATCTGGAGTCCAGAACGGGCTCCACACGAGGTTGACGGTCACCGCCCCCACGCCCGGCATCGCCTTCAGCATATTCTCGGCGTCTCCCATGATCTCGGGGCCGCTGGGGCAGCCGGGGGAGGTGAGCGACATGTCGACGTCGACATCGCGGCCCGTGACGCGCACGTCGTAGACGAGCCCGAGATCCACGATGTTCAGGTTGAGATCGGGATCCTTCACCTTGCGGAGGGCAAGGCGCGCCTGATCCACTGTGATGTCGGCGAAGGCATCGCCGCTGCCGGGTGCGACGGAGGCGCTGGCGTCCGGGGCGGGCGAGTCTGCCGGGGGCTGTGGCATGTCGTCCATCATCCCTTGCGAGCGCTGGTGGTGTGAGCGCTGCTCTTCTTCGTGGTGGACGAAGCCTTCCGTACGACAGGCGTGGGCTTGTTCGCGGAGGACGAGGCTTTTCGCACCGCTGTGGAAGCCCTCTTCACGGAGGACGAGGCAGTCTTCACGGAGGACGCGGGCTTCTTCACGGAGGACGCGGGCTTCTTCACGCTGGTCGAGGACCTTTTCGCGGTGCTCTTCTTCGTCGTGCTCTTCCTTGCAGTGCTCTTCTTCGCGGTGGCCTTCTTCTTCGTCACTGTCTTCTTCTTCGCGGCGGCGCGGCCTCGGGCGGCGCGTTCCGGTGCGTTCCAGCCCACGGCCTTGTCGCTGCGGAAGGAGCGCGGCATGGAGACCTTCCGAACGCTGCCGTCGGTGACGGCGAGCGCGGCTGCGTCGGCCAGATCTGCCCGCACATCGCTGATCACCTTTGCTGGGCGCAGCGCCTTGGCGGCATGCACACGATTGGTGAGCAGGATGACGAACATGTCGCGGTCCGGATCGATCCAGAGCGACGTGCCGGTGTAGCCGGTGTGGCCGTAGGCCTCGGTGCCCATGTACTTGCCGCAGCCGTATGAACCAGAACAGGTGTCCCAACCCAGGCCCCGACTGCCCACACCGGCGCGCCGCGTGAACAGCTGCACGGTGCTGTCGGCGACGATGCGCGTTCCATTGAAAGTTCCGCCATTCAGCATCATCTGGGCAAAGATCGCGAGGTTGCTTGCGGTACTGAAGATGCCGGCGTGACCTGCGACGCCGCCCAGGGCATAGGCATTTTCGTCGTGCACCTCACCGCGCAGCGGATAGCCGCGGGGCGGCGTGACCTCCGTGGGGGCGATGCGGCCGCGCAGCGAAGCGTCGGGACGGAAGCGGGTCTCGTTCATGCCCAGCGGCATGAAGACGCGGGCCTGGAGGAAACGATCGAGCGGCAGTCCGCTGGCGGCCTCCACCACGAAGCCCAGCATGTCGGCGCCAAGATCGGAATATTCGAAGAACTGACCGGGGGCAGCGACGAGCGGAGTCGAGATCACGGTGGCCCGTGCCTCTTCCGGCGTGTGCGCGATGCGCCAGAGGTCGCGCCCCGCCGGCAGGCCGCTCCGATGCGTGAGGAGCTGGCGAATGGTGACGTTGTCCTTCTCGCCACCCGTGAAGCCGGGGACGTACTGCACAACGCGATCGTCGAGATGGAGCTTGCCTTCATCGAACAGAATCATCACGGCGGTGGTGGTGCCGACCACCTTGGTGAGCGATGCCAGGTCGTAGATGGTGCGCTCGGCGTCGACATTCGAGGCTTCAGGGGTCCAGCCCAGGTGGCCGAAGCCTTTCTCCCACACGGTGGCGCCCTTGCGACCCACAACCACGGCGGCGCCCGGATACCCGCCAGCCTTGATGCCCCGCTCCACCACTCGGTCGATCGTCGCCAGGCGGCTCGCGGACATGCCCACGGCACTCGGCGCCTTGGCCGGCAGCCCCTCGTCGAACGAGACGGCGGTCGAGAGCGCAGGCACTGGCCGCAGGGCGGGCAGTGGATGCGTGAGGGTGAGTGCGGCGACGAGAAGATTCAGCACGACGTGCTCCGGCAGACGCGACGACGGGATCTACGCGACCGGGGAGGCCACGTGAAGGGGACAGATGGATTGTGATGGGGACGTGCGGTGGGGACCAGCCATTAGCGCCATCAAGCATTCGACGAGCAAGGTTCCGCAGGGTAACTGCGGGCGCGGCGGTGCGCGACTGAGTCCGGTTGGCCGAGCGCGCGCGCCGGCCGGATCTGGTGTATTTCTACACCGGCAACCCTTCCCGGAGTTCCTGGTGACCAATGCGTATAACGGTCATGGATAACGAACAGCTCATCGTCCAGCGCGCCATCTCCGGCGATCAGGGCGCGATGCGGGTCCTCTGGACCCGCCACGCGCCCCACATCGACGTAGTGGTGCGCCGGCTGGTGGGGCACGACCTGGATCTGGCGGCCGATGTGGCGCAGGAGGTGTGGATCCAGATCTTCCGCGCGCTCCCGGGATTTCGCGGCGACGCGCAGTTCGGCACCTGGGCTCATCGCATTGCGGTGAACCGGACACTCAACGCGCTGCGCCGGACCCGGCGTCTGGCCGCGATCGAAGTGGAAGTGGACGAGCAGAGCGCCTCGGTGGAGCCGGAGGCCGAGCGGGCGCTGCTCGCGCAGAGTATCGAGGAGGCGGCGCGGAAGCTGGCGCCCGGTGCGCGCACCGTGTTCCTCCTGCACGACGTGGAAGGCTTCACGCACGAGGAGATCGCGCAGCAACTGGGCATCACCGCGGGCGGCTCGAAATCGCAGCTCTTCAAGGCGCGTGCAAAGCTCCGCACGCTCCTCGCACATCTTGTGGACGCACCGGACGCTTCGGTGCGACGTTCATCCGGTACCTCACATGCAGAACATGCTTCACATCCCTGTTGAGCGTCTCGCCGCGCTCGGCGACGAACAGCCGACGCCGCACGAGGCGGTGCATCTCGCCTCCTGTGGCGAATGCACTGTGGAGCGCGACGCGTACGTCTCACTCGTGGGGCTCGCGCAGGCGGAAGCAGGAGCGCGGGCGCTGCCGCTGTCGCGGTTCGATTCCATTTTCGCCGAACTCGAGCTCGATCGCCCTGCGGCGGATCAGCCATTCGTGGCGAGCGTCGCCGGCCACGCGCGGCGCACGCCGCAGCGGATGCTGCGTATCGCCGCCGGTTTCCTGCTCGTGGCGGGTGGGGCGATTGCGGGGCGCGTCTCCGCTGGTGCGCGCGCGCTGCCCGACTACGGAAGTTCCACCGTCACCGCCCTTTCACCGGCGGAGTTCCCGCTCGACACGGCGGCGCACTTTGCCTCGGCGGATGACGCGCGTGCCGCGCAGCAGCGGAGTGAGTTGCTGTATCAGCAGGCCGCGGCGTTTCTGGCCAGGACAGACAGTCCGGGCTCGCTGGCCAGCAGCCCCACGGCGGTGCGGTCGCGCCTGGCGGCACTCGATCAGGTGATCACCACCACCCGGGAGGCGATGTCGCAAGCGCCTCACGATCCGGTGATCAATGGCTACTACCTCACGACGCTCGGACAGCGAGAGGCCACGATCCAGCAGCTCAACAATGCGCTGCCGTCCACGATGCAGATGAACAGCTTCTGATGATGTCGTCCACACGGCCCTTTCCCGGTGTTCGGGCGCGCACTGTGCTGCTGCTCTCGGGCACGCTGCTGAGCGGGTACGCCGAGGCGTCGCTGGCGCAGCAGCGTGCGCCGGTGGCGCGCCCCACTCCGGCGGCGGCGAACGATCGGGCGGTGAGTCTGCTCCGTCGGCAGGTGGACTCGCTGGCGCAGCTCTACGATGACGAGGGTCTCACCCCGAGCGATCGCCGTCGCGTGGTGGATGCCCTCACGTCCACGATGCGCCGCCTCAGTACGCTGAGTGTGCAGGTGTCTCCGCTGGCTGGCGGCGAGACGATGACGGTACGGGAGTTCTTCGCGCCTGGCGAAGCCGCCATGCCTCGCGGGTGGATCGGTATCGTGGCGGAAGGTGCGGGGCTGCCCGCACGTGTGGAGCGCGGTGAGATGATCGTTCGGTACATGTCGTATCCGCGCATCGTGTCGGTGGACCCCAGCTCACCCGCCCAGAAGGCAGGCATCGTGGTGGATGACACCCTGCTGGCGTACAACGGCCGCGATGTTCGCGAGAACGACATTTCGCTCACGCGGCTGCTGGTGCCCAACACGAAGGTGAGTGTGCGCGTGCGACATGATGGTCGCGTGCGCGATATCCCGGTGACGATCGCGCCGGTTCCGTCGCGCGTGCGGCTGCGTCGCGATGATCAGGCGCGCAGTGTGACGTCGTTCAGCTTTGTGGTGCCCGAGGCGCCAATGGCACCGCGCGCTCCCAATGCCACCGGCGTGGCGATCTTCTCGCCGGCACCGCGTCCTGCAACGCCGGCGATGTCGGGATTTGCCTTCACGTTGGAGACCAGCGGTGTGTTCGGTGCGCGCCTGCAGTCGATCACCGAGGGGATGGGTCGCGCGATCGGCGTGATGAGTGGCGTGCTGGTGCTGGCGTCGCCCTCGGGATCGCCTGCCAATGAATCCGGCGTTCGCGATGGCGATGCCATCGTGCGCGTGAATGGGGAGCTGGTGCGCACGGTGGCGGATGTGCGCGCGGCGGTGAAGGCAGCCTCCGACGCCGGCGAGCGCTCGGCGGATCTGGATGTGGTGCGCGAGCGCCGGCCCACGCGAATCGTCCTGCGCTGGTAGGCCGATCAGTGAGCGCTGGCGCCCTCGAGCTTCTCCAGCTTTCGTTCGTCCGGCACGAGTGACTTGTGAATGGCAAGCGCCGCGATGGCACCGTCACCCGCCGCTGCGATGGCGAGCTGCGGGCCCGGCACAATGTCGCCGGCGGCGAAGCAGTTGCGCACCGAGGTGTGGTACGCCCTGTCCACAATGATATGGCCGCCCTCGTCGCGATCGCAGCCGAGCTGCGAGCCCAGGTCGTCGCCGGGATACTGGCCGATCGAGAAGAACAGCTTGTCCACGTCCAGTGACGAGCCGTCCTCGAAATCCAGCGATTGCACGCTCGATCCACGAGTGCTCACGCAGGTGATCGGCGTCTGAATCACGGGGATATTCAGCGCGTCGAGCTTCTCGCAGTATTCAGCGAGGTCGAAATCGGCGTCTGCTCCATTGGTGCAGATGATGATCTCGCTCGTCCAGGTCGTGAGATTGAGTGCGAGGCCGACTGCCCTTCTGCCCTTGCCGATCACCGCGACCTTCTTCGTCCGACATTCGTGTCCGTCGCAGTCGGGGCAGACATGCGCGTTGGCGCCATACACGCGCTCGAGCCCCGGAATGTCGGGCCAGACGTCGCGCAGGCCGATCGCGAGCAACACGCGCTGCGCGTAAATCTTCCGGCCCCCGGAAAGGATGAGCTCGAACTCGTCGTCCGAGAGCTGCTCGATGCACTCGCAACTGCTGTCCACCAGCACCGCTCCCTCGGCGCGCGCCTCGTCGCGACCCTTCCCTCGCAGCTCGGAGGGCTTGATCTCCGGATGTCCGAGGAAACCATTGATGCCGCGCGTTTCCCAGTTGCGAGGATCCCCCGCATCGATCACGACCACGTCGTGCAGGTAGCGGGTGAGCCAGATGGCGGCTGTGAGTCCCGCCGGCCCGCCGCCAATGATGGCAACTTCGTGTGATTCGCGCTCGGTCATGCGGTGCGGGAGCGCAAGATCGGTTCCGGGAGCGCTCAGTCCTTCAGCGAACCTGCCGGTACCAGATAGAGCAGCCGTAGCGTGGCCCGGTCGCTGGCGCTCACGTCGCTCGTGGCGGACTCACGGTACATCACGCTGCCGGGATCGTCGGCGTGGTTGAGCCCCAGCGCGTGGCCGATCTCGTGGCGCACGATGCCCACCACCTTCACCTGCGGGATCGCGCGACCACTGGAGTCGTGATTCGCAATGGAGATGTCGGCCGAGTGTGCGTCTCTGGCGCCAATGAGCACGAGTGCCGCCGCCGTGATGGCGACGCTGACGCCGAGCAGGTGCTCCAGACGAAACCGGTTCAGTGCAGCGCGCCCGCGGGAAGCGAATAGAGCAGCAGTGCCGTGCGCTCGTCGGCCTCCGACAGCGACCGTACCCGGACTCGCGGCGCCATGACGCTGCTCGCGTCGCCCGTGTGATCCAGCCCCAGCAGGTGTCCCACCTCGTGCAGTGCCATGGCGTGCATCGCGTCGGTGTCGAGGCGTGGGCCGGCGCGGTGATTGACGGCAAGCGTGATGTCGCCATTCGTGATCCACCAGTCGTCGTTGCGGATCCAGCGCGTGCGACCGCTGATCTCCTCGTCGAAGTGGTCGATGAAGGTCACGTGCACATCGGCATCGGCCGAGTCGGCGACGAGGCGGAATCCCACAGGCAGGTCGACCGCATTCCAGTCGCCGAAGGCAACGCTCACCGCGTCCACGTACTCCGGCTGCCACCCGGGGATCGTGCTGGCGTGCTGGATCCACACGGCGAGCGGAGTCTCGCGCCGCTCGGGCCAGCGTGCGAGGGCACTGTCGCGATGCGCCAGGATTTCACCGATGTATGTCCCGCTCCCGCGCGCCGCGAGCCGGCCCATCACCGCTGCGCGCCGTTGCGATGCGCTGTCGTGCAGCGCCTCCACCACCAGGCCGGCGCTCGCCTTCACGACCGGCGCCTTCGGCAGCCGCGCAGCGGAGCTGAGTGGCACGAGCGCGAACAGCAGCGCGATGGTTGCGAGCGGGGTGCCGCGGCGGCGACGGGGATGCTGCATTTGGCGGGGCGGAGGCCCGGAGGAGGGAACTGCTACGCGTCCAGAAAGCTGCTGACTGCAGAAAAAAAGTGCGAGGGCTGCTCCAGGAAGGGCATGTGCCCCGCTTCGGGAATGAGCTGCAGGCGGGCGTCCGGAAGCAGTGACACCAGCTCGTGGGCGACCCGCACGGGCATCGCGTCGCCCTCACCGTGCATGACGAGCACCGGGGCGGAAAGGGCACGCAGCGCCGGGCGCCAGTCGTAGCCCTCGCGGCGGAGGCGGGCGGCGATCGCAGCGCCGACGACGCTCTCGGACAGCGGCGGCGTGAAGTGGTCGCGGAAGGACGGGTGGACGAACCATGAGCGGTAGCCTGCGGCCGCGTAGCGCGCATGGGTCACCGGGTCATCCGAGTGAAGCGGGGTACCGCCGAGCTCGCGAAGTGTCGCGGCGTCGCCCTCGCTGGCGCTGGCCAGCACTGCCTCGTGCAGTTCGGGCATCCAGTCGCTCGTGGGGCCGACTGCGTCAACCGTGACCACGCGTCTGGTGCCCGCCAGATCGTGGGCGGCGCCGAGCAGGGCAATGACGCCGCCCCACGAGTGGCCGAGGAGGTCCCATCGGCGGATGCCGAGGGCGCGACGGAGGGGGCCGATGTCGGCGGCGTCGTCCTCGAGGCGGGCGTCGGCAGGAAGGGCCGGCGCTGGAGTTTCGCCGCGCCCGCGTTGGTCGTACAGGATGATCTGGCGGCCGAGGGCGAGCGGGGCGAGGGCGGGCCAGAGGAGGTCGTGGCCGTAGAGGAGTCCGCCGTTGACGAGCAGCAGGGGCAATGCGCGCTCAACCGGCGGGGAGGTCCAGACCGCGAAGGCAGTGCCGCGGGCCAGCACCGTCATTCGTTGCAGCGCGGGCGTGCGGCCCGCGGAACGGCGCCATGCGAACAGGTCGTCTCGTGACATCAATGGGGAAGTGTGGACCGCGATACTTGAAGCCTCAAACATCGAGCGCGCGGCGGAACCCGGTGCGGTGTGATCAGAATGACAGCCGGATGCGTTGCGCGCCGTAGCTGATCGCATCGCGGACGGCGACGCTCACGGCGCTCGCGCCGAAGAACTCGTGCGTGGCACCGCGATACACGCGCCGCTGAATGCCCATCACGCCGCCGGAAGTGACATCGTGAACGTGGAGCCCGAGCCCCGGCTGCTGACCACCGTGATGTCGCCACCCATGCGGCGCACGAGGTCGCGCGAGATCGCCAGCCCCAGTCCCACGCCCTGCTGGCTGCCTCGCGCGAAGTCGCGGTCGAGCTGCACGAACGGTTCAAAGATGACATCGAACTTGTCGGACGGAATGCCGATGCCGGTGTCGCAAACATCGGTGAGGACCATGGAGCCCTCTCGTCGACAGGACACCACGATCTCGCTTCCGGCCTCCCCGAACTTCATGGCGTTCGACACCAGATTCACCAGCGCCTGGTGAATCCGGTCGCGGTCCCCGCGGGCCAGGCAGCGTGAGTCCGGGGCCTCGAAACGGAAACTCACGCGCTGCTGCGCGAGCTGCGGGCCGAGCACCGGCTCGAGCCTGCCGAGCAGGGCAGCCACATCCACCCGTTCGTCCTGCAGGATCAGTTCGCCCGCCTCGAGCTTCGCGAAGTTCAGAATATCGTTGATCAGCGAGAGCAGATGGCTTCCATTTCGCCGAATGCGCTCGAGGTCATCGCGCTGTTGATCGGTGACGGTGCCGCGCACGCCAAGCGTGAGCAGATCCACGTACCCCGTGATGGCATTGAGCGGTGTGCGCAGCTCATGGCTCATCGTGGAGAGGAACTGCGTCTTGGCCTCGTTGGCGGATTCGGCGCGTTCCCGATGCTCTTCTGCGAGCGCCGTCCGTGCCAGTAGTGAGTCGGCCGAGGCCTCCAGTTCGGAATTGGTGTCCGCGAGTTCTGCCGTCTGGTCCTGCAGTTGCGCGGACTGCAGTTCCAGTTCCACGGCCTGTTCCTCGAGGCTGGCCTGCTGCTGCTGAAGTGTGCGTGCCTGCTGTTCCAGCTGCGCGTTGCGCGCTTCGATGGCGTCTCCGTTCTCCCGCTGCCGTTCCGCTTCGCGCTGGAAGCGCGTGTTGAGCATGAGCGCCACCATCGCGGCCGCCAGTGTACCGAGGATGAGCGCGGCGTACAGCAGCCGTTCGTCGCGTGCCTCGGCGGCCTCTCGCAGGCGCAGGAGCCCGCGTTCGTCGGCGGCAATCGCGGAGGCCTGCTCGCGAACGCGCTGCATGGCGGTGGTTCCCGACCCGTTGGACAGCGAAGCGCGCACGCTGTCCAGGCCATAGCGATCGCGCAGTCCGATGCGCATGGCGAGCAGGCGCATGCGTTCGCGCGTGAGCTGGTCGAGGGCGTTCAGCCGCTCGACCTGCGGCCGGTTGTCGGCGGTGAGCCGGCGCAGCGTGTCGATCTGCATTTCCACGGCGTGGGCGGCGCCATAGAAAGGTGCGAGGTACGATGAGTCGCCCGTCACCAGATAGCCCCGCTGGCCTGACTCCGCCTCCGTCATGCGCTGCAGCACGGCAGACGTTCGAGCCAACACTTCATCGGTGTGGCGTACCCACTTCCACCGATTCGCCGTGCGGTTGATGCCCACCGCAACCACCACTCCGAGTACAAGCACGATGCCCGCCGACGCGAAAGCGGCGAGCGGAAGCCGGGAGCGGGTGCGGAAGGCGTTGAAGGGCAGGGTGTCTGGCACGAGAGTCATTGCAGCTCAATCTGCGTCGCGCAGACAGGGGACCATCAAACATACAGGGTTGGGCATCGCATCCGACTTGAGGCCCCGACTCTCGATCAGCCGCCGGTCGCGCGGGGCGCGCAGGCTCCGCCAGCGGGCAGCGGGTAGATGTCCGAAATGGCCGTGACCAGCAGGTACCTGCTGCCGCGTCCCATCTGTCCCGCCATCATTCGCGGACTGATCGTTCCGCTCCACCGCACCGCCAGCCCATCGGTGGGCCGCCGCCGGATAGTCGCGAGAAGGCTGTCGCGCTGTGCGAGCGCCTGATCCGTGAGCGTGACCCACCAGAGCCGATCGCCCATCTCGGTGTCGCAGGGCTCGAACCAGCTGAGCTCGAAACCGTAGGTATAACTGCCGCGAAACTGGCGTACGAGTGAGCGGCTGGTGTCCGACGTCGATGGCGTGGCGGCGGGCGTGGCAACAGGCGCCAGACCGGGCGCCGGCGCCGGGCCGGCTTCTGGCGCCGCATGCCGAGTGCAGCCGAAGAGCAGCGTCAGCGAGAGTGTGGTGAGAGCCACTCGGCAGGTTTGTGCGCGCATGTAGGTACGGGTGGGGGAGTGCGTGGCGACGAGGGCGGTGGCGGGCACTCTGGCATACCCCGAGCCGCGCGCGCGGGTTCGGCGCAGCATCCTTGCGATCGCGCTCATGGTCACGCCCCCCCGAGCCGCGCGCGCGGGTTCGGCGCCTGACGGGAGAGTGCACGGCGTCAAACCTGCATTGCTGATGGACACGCGCGCGCGAACTTCACCAGTGCCAGCATAGTGAGCGAGAACGCCCCATTCACCTCCAGGACTCTTGATCTGCGCGAGTGCCCACTCGCGCCGCAGCTTGCACGGCATCTGCGCGACGCTCGGCTCGATCTCACCGAGCGCTGGCTGAACCGCATTTCCGAGCGGGTGTCGATTGAGCGGAACATGGTATTTCCCACGGAAGAGCTGCTCGATCACGTGCCGCTCCTGATCGACGGCATCGCCGACTATCTGGAGGATTCGTCGAAGGAGATCAGCGTCGACACGCCCGTGGTGGCCAAGGCCATGGAGCTGGGACAGCTTCGTCACGCCCAGGGATTCGACGCCTACGAGATCATGAAGGAGTACGAGATTCTGGGCGGGATCCTGTTTTCCTATCTCACCGATATTGCGGACTCGATGGTCGAGCCGTGCGCGAAGGGCGATCTCCTGGCCTGCGGACATCGCCTCTTTCGCTCCATCTCGATCATTCAGCAGACTACCACCGCGCACTACCTGCGGCTGGCGGACGAGCGAGTGAAGGAGCGCGAGGACCGCCTGCGTGCCTTCAACCGGGCGGTGTCGCACGAGCTGAAGAACCACATCGGGGCGGTGATCGGCGCGAGTGAAATTCTCCAGTCGGTTCCGCAGCTGGAGATGGACAAGAGAGAGAAGTTCCTGCGCATCATTTCCGAGCACGCGCACGAACTGAAGACAACCGTGGAGAATCTGCTGGTGCTCTCGCGCATGAACAGCGAAGACGCGCGGCAGCACCGCCATGTGCGTCTGCAGGAGGCGGCGCAGGAGGCGAAGCGATCGGTGCGCGAGGCGGCCCGGGGGGCGGGCGTGGAGGTGCGTCTTGCCGAGCTGGTGGACGTGGAGGTGAATGCGCCAGTCGTGGAGTTGTGTCTCACGAACTATCTCACGAACGCCATCAAGTACCGTGATCCGGCGCGCGGGAGCTGCTACGCGGAGATTTCGGCAACGGTGGAAAGCACGGATGAGAACGGCACCGAGGTGGTGGTCCGGGTCCGTGATAACGGACTGGGAGTACCCTCCGACAAGCGGAACAAGCTCTTTCAGCGATTCTTCCGCGCACATGTCACGGTGACGGGCGCCGAGGGCACGGGGCTGGGGCTGAGTATCGTGCGGGAAACCGTTGGTTCGGTGGGGGGCCGCGCGTGGGCGGAGTTTCCGGAGGAGGGCTCAGTCTTCGCGTTTTCACTCCCGTATCGGCGCGAGGCCCAGGCGGAGCTGGAGTCACAGGCGAAGTCCGGCGTGGCGGAGCAGTAGCCTCCCGGAACCGTCATCCTGAGCGCCCCACCCCGTCATCCTGAGCGTCCCACCCCGTCATCCTGAGCGAAGCGAAGGATCTGCAGGCAGGACCGGCACCTGCAGGCCCTTCGCCTGCGGCTCAGGGCGACAGCCTCTCGTCATCCTGAGCGAAGCGAAGGATCGGTAGTCCGTCGCCAGCCCGCCACGGAACTACAAGTATTTCTCGGGGTTCAGAGACGCGCACGAGTTCGCCTCTCCCGATCCTCTCCGCACATGACGACATCCCCCTCCGCCCGCCACGCCGACGCGCGCGCACAACTCCGCGAGACAGACAGCTTTCTCCGCTTCAGTGATCTCGTCTCCCAGTGGACCGAGAGCACCGACACCGAGGTGAGTGGACTGCAGCAGGGAGCCTCGGAGGTGTTTACGGAGGCCAGTCGCCTCTCCCTCGCGCCCGAGCACATCCTTATCGCCCTGCGACGTCATCTCGATGCACGATCGACGAACATTCGCGGCGTTCCCGCCCACATGACAGAAATCCGTGAGCGTCGACATCGCGAGGCGGTCTCGGTGCTGCTGAACGTCTGCTTCGCTCCGGAATATGCGACGTCCGCCCTGGACTGACCGCCCACGGCGACCCCCATCACGGCGCCGCGGCCACCGGACATTAGGTTTCAGTGCGACCGACGCTCCCTGAACGCCGCACCTCCCTCCACACCCGTTCCCGCCATGAGCGAATCGTTTCAGCCCCCTGCGCCCACCACGCCCGACGAATCGCGTGAGCGCATCCGCGGCGCGCTGCTCGCCGCACGCCGCGTGGCCGTGGGTACGCACGCTGGCGAAGAGGTGCGCGTGCGCATGATGCACCCTGGCGCCTTCCTGCCGGACGACGCCGATGCTCGTCCGCTGGTCTACCTGGCCTCCATGAAGACCGACCCCAAGATCCGCGAGATGACCACGCGGCCCGAGGTGGCCCTGCTGCTGCACGAGTCGCCCACCGGCGAGGAGAACACCAGCTGGGAAATGGAAGTCACCGGGCGGGCCGAGGTGGTGAAGGATTCGGCGGAACGGGAGCGCGCGAAGCAGGCGACGATGCGAACGTCGTCCATCGTCCAGTATCTCGACTCGGTGGGCCAGACGGACCTGCTCGCCTTTGTCCGCGTGACGCCGCGGTTCATGAAACATCGGGTATTCGGCGAAATCGTCGCCGGACGTCCTCCGTCCATCCTCGACTTCGGCGGCGACGCGCATCAGGTGAGCGATTCCGCCCTCATGAGCCGACGACTGGGGGTGTGGAAGGAGATCGTGCGCTGGCCCACGCTCACGGTGAGTGCGGCCTCGGTGGCGGTCGGCATCGCCGCGGCCTTCCTGGCCACCGGAGCTGTGCACTGGGGCTGGGCCATCCTCACGCTGATTGCGGCGGTATCGCTGCAGGCCTGCACCAACATCAAGAACGACCTCGACGACCAGCTCACTGGCGCCGACGACAAGAACCGCACGGCGATCCTGGGCTTTACCGGTGGATCGCGCGTGTTGCAGCGTGGCCTGGCCACCCGTGGCGAGCTGCTGGTCGCCATGCTGGGGTTCGGTGTGCTGAGTACTGCGATCGGCCTCTACATGGCGCTCGCCGGCCGTCCCGGCGTGCTGCTGTTCGGCATCCTCGGGCTGCTCATCGGGTTCCTCTACACCGCGCCGCCGCTCCGCCTGGCGAATCTGGGACTCGGCGAGCTGGCCGTGGGCGTCGCGTTCGGCGTGGGCATCGTGTGCGGCAGTGCATACGTGCAGGCCGGGTTCGTGCCCAGCGCTGCGATCGCCGCGTCGATCCCGGTGTCGGTGCTGGTGGCGCTCATCCTCTTCATCAATGGCTTCCAGGATGCCGCGAGCGACGACGAAGTGTCCAAGCGCACGGCCGTTGTGCGCCTCGGGCTGGCTCGCGCGAGCCGCACCTACCCGCTCATCGCCGGTCTCGCGGGTGTGACGCTCGTGGTGTTCGTGGTGATGGGCCTGTTGCCGAAGCTCGCACTGCTCGCATTCGCAGGATTCCCGCTCTTCGTGAAGGCGGCCGCCGTGGCGCGCCGCAACTTCGACCAGCCAGTGGCACTCGTGCCCGCCAATGCGTACACGGTGGTAGGCCACCTGGCCTCTGCGCTCGCGCTCGCGGTCGGTCTGGCCTGGTCAGGCGTGGGCGGCGGACTGAATGCCGCGATTCTGGCAGTGGCAGCAGTGGGCGTGGCACTGATCCTCTATTACAATCGGTCGATCAGCCGACTGGCCAGTGCCTTCTACGGTGTGAAGGACGCCGTCGCGAAGACCTGAGATGCGCGTGCTGCCCTTCGGTGCCTCGCGCATGATCGGCAGCGCGTCGAGTCGGTAGCGGGAGGCGGGACAACACTCTACGTCGTCATCCCGCTTCCCGGGGCCGGCTGATCAGCGCGCGGCCAGCCTCCGCACTGCGTCGGCCGCCCAGCGCACGCGCCGCGCATCGCTGGAGGCACGCGCGTCCCGCTCCAGTGAGTTGGCGAGCGAGCGCAGCACTGACCGCCGCCGGCTCGAAGGCATCTCTGCCGACGCATCGAGCGAAGTGCGCACCGCTGACAGTCGATCAGCGGACAGACCACCATTCCGCTCGAGCTGATCCAGGTACGACTTCGCCAGCGCGGGCGTCGCCGGCCAGACGATCCGCTGCTGGTTCTGCGGGTTCAGCATATGCACGCGCACACTGTTCGCGGCGTCGATCTCGTTCTGCGAGAGCTCGGCGCTCGGCGCGAGGGTAAAGATGTCCAGCCCGCGGCCGATCTCGGAACCGATGATCATGCCGTTGTACCAGTACGCGCCCCAGAAGCCAGCGAGCGTGAGCTTCTCCGCGATAGGTCCACGGTCGAAGTACGCGATTTCCTTCGCATGCGCGCCATCGGTGAAGTCGAACACCGAGAGCCCACCCTGATACCACGCCTGCACCATCACATCGCGCCCCGGAATGGGGATGAGCGAACCATTGTGCGCCACACAGTTCTCCGCGCTGGTCTGCGGCGCGGGAACCTTGTAATAGCCGGCAGGGCTCATCCTGCGGTTGGCGATCGTGAAGATGGCATCCGCGCCCCACTGCGGACTGTCGGTGACCTGGCAGCGCGCCTGCGTGCCGCCACCCCACTCATCGCTGAACAGCACCTTGCTGCCATCGTTGTTGAAGGTGGCCGAATGCCAGTAGGCAAAGTTGGGATCGCTCACCTCCGACACGCGACGCGGATGCGCCGGATCCCGGATGTCCAGCAGGATGCCGTTGCCCGAACACGCGCCGGCGGCAAGGCCGATGGCCTCGTACACCGTGATGTCGTGGCACTGGTTGGTCTGCGCGGTGGTCTGTGTTCCCTGGCCGTGATTGCCCCCGGCGTACAGGCCGTTCATGCGGCCGGAATCGGCGAAGATGCGCGGCGAGGCGATTACGCGTGCATCCTGCGGGCGCGCCAGCGGCACCTTGATCACATCGATCCGGAAGAGCGAGCTGTTGGGATCATCCGGTCCCTTCTGCGAGCAGCCGGCCAGCTCGGTCGGCGAACGGACGCCCGCCGTTCCGCCAACATAGATGTAGATGTTCCGCTTGTCCTTCGGATCTTCCACGAGCGTGTTGGTGTGCGAACCGCGGCAGGTCTGCACCGCCGCCACCTGGCGCGGGTGCTCCATGTCGCTCACGTCGAAGATGCGAACGCCGCGAAAGCGCGTGGCGCTCACGGAATCGGGCGTGCCCTCCACACCGCAATCGATGCGGCCGCGCGTCTCCTCCACCGACATGAACAGCAGGTTGTTATAGATGGTCATGTCGCCCTGACCGCCGGGGCAGGCAAACACCAGCTTCAGCGCGGGTTTCGCAGGATTGGAGAGATCCCAGATCTGGAATCCGTGAAAGCTTCCCTGATAGAGCGTGTTGCCATGGATGGCGATGTCGGAGTTCAGGAAGCCGAAGTCGCCGAGATTGGCGGGATTGTAGAAGCTTGCCGGCTTGTCGGTGTGGGAGACGAGGCGAAGGTTGCTGATGGCCTGACCAGCATCCTGGAAGCCGCCGTGCAGTCCCACGCGCGGATCGGTGGTCTGCGCAGCGGCGGAGCCGAGGGCCGCCAGCGAGAGAGTCGTGCAGAGCGCGACGCGCGCGAACGTGTCTGAGCGAAACAGTGAGGACATGGTCCTTGCGTTGGAGGGGTAGGGTACAAGCTATACGTCGCGGGATTCCGGGGGAACGCACCCCCCGAACCTTCGTCGCTCGTTGCCGATTCATCCGGTTACACGCCACGACACACACGCACATGCCGCTTTCGATACCACTCTCCGTTCTGGATCTCGCCCCCATCGTGGAAGGCGGGTCCGCATCCCAGGCCTTCTCGCAGAGTGTCGCGCTGGCGCAGCACGTGGAGTCCCTCGGATACCGGCGATTCTGGCTGGCTGAGCATCATGGAATGGCTGGGGTGGCCAGCGCGGCGACGGCGGTGGTAATCGCGCACGTGGCGGCGGCCACCTCCACGATCCGGGTAGGTGCTGGCGGCGTGATGTTGCCCAACCACGCTCCGCTGGTGATCGCTGAACAGTTCGGCACGCTGGCGGCCATGCATCCCGGACGGATCGATCTGGGCGTCGGACGCGCACCCGGCACCGATCCGCTCACATCGCAGGCGCTTCGCCGGTCGCACACCGCCGCGGACACCTTTCCGCAGGACGTGCAGGAGCTGATGCACTGGTTTCGCGAACCCGTGGAGGGCCAGCGTGTGCGCGCGGTGCCCGGCGCAGGGCAGGATGTTCCGGTCTGGATACTCGGCTCCAGCCTCTTTGGCGCCTCGCTGGCCGCAGCGCTGGGGCTTCCCTTCGCCTTTGCGTCGCACTTCGCGCCGGCGCTGCTGGACGAGGCGCTGGAGACTTATCGCCGCGGCTTCACGCCCTCGGAGCGGCTCGAAAAGCCGTATGCCATGGTGCTGGCCAATGTCTTCGCCGCACCCACCGTGGAAGAGGCGCAGCTCCTGCTCACGTCGCTGCAGCAGGCCTTCGTGAATCTGCGGCGAGGTCGTCCTGGTCCGCTGCCTCCGCCCCGTGCCGGTTTCCCGTTGGAACTGCCCGCGCTGGAGCGCCTGCAACTGGAGCAGATGCTGTCCGCCACTATCGTGGGCGACGCGAATGCGGTGAGCGCCGGACTCAAGGCCCTGGCGGCGCGCACGGGCGCCAACGAGATCATGCTCGCCTGCCAGATGTTCGACCACGAGGCGCGCCTTCGCTCGTTCTCGATCGCCGCAGCGGCCAGGACTGTGCCACAGGGCTGACGCTTGCGCGCCGCCGCGTGCGCCCGCGTCGCCTACACGCGGTAGATGGTGATCGCAGACTCGTCGTACACGCGCGTTTCGCTGCCGCGCGGCAGCTCGTGCGTGCGGGCATGCTCCACCACGAGCACTTTCGAGAATCGGGATCCCAACCAGCCCTCGATCACGCGATCGAGCATCTTCGATTCGTAGGGTGGGTCGACGAAGGCGATGTCGTAGGCGTCCTCCTGCAGCGCCGCGGCGAAGGGTAGCGCGTCACGCTTGAAGATCCGCGAGCGCTCGCGCATGCGCAGCACCGCGACATTCGCCCGCAGCGCGTGAAGACTCGACGGACGGGTCTCCACGAAGTCGCAGTACTTCGCACCGCGCGACATCGCTTCCAGCCCCAGCGCACCGGTTCCGGCGAAGAGATCCAGCAGTCGCGCGGCGGCGAGATCCGCGTGCAGCCGCTCCATCATCGCCACCCGCAGATACTCGGCTGTGGGCCGCACTCGGGCGTCGTTGGGAGACGTGAGCGCGCGCCCCGCGTATTTTCCACCGACGATTCTCACTGTGACCTTCCGCGCGCGCTCATTCTGATGAAAGTACACGAACCGGCTGTCGCGCGCGCCGCATCCTTCGTCCCCATCGGGCCAGTTCCCTCGGTAGTGCTCGCGATCCTGAGCGTCGTGGGAGGTGCGTCCACCGCAAAATCGCTCTTTCCCGCTCTCGGCGCCCTTGGGACGGCGGGCATTCGCATCGGGCTCTCGGCGATCATCCTGGCCGCGATCTTCCGGCCGGCCTTTCGCCGTCTGAGCGCGGCGCAGTGGCGGGCGATCGTGCCGTATGGCGTGGTGCTGGGTGTGATGAACACGCTGTTCTATCTCAGCATCGAACGCATTCCCCTCGGGCTCGCGGTAACGCTCGAGTTCACCGGGCCACTCTCCGTGGCGGTGCTCGGCAGCCGGCGTGCGCTGGACCTGCTCTGGGTGTTTCTGGCGGCGGCCGGCATCGCGATCATCGCCCCCTGGCACGGGAATGGGCTCGATCCCCTGGGCGTGGCACTCGCGCTGGGCGCCGGTGCATGCTGGGCCGCGTACATCATGCTCGGCGGCCGCGTGTCACGCACGGTGAGCGGAGGTGCCGCCGTCTCGGTGGGCATGGTGATTGCCGCTCTCACCATCGTGCCGGCCACCGCCATCGCGGGAGGATTCGCGCGGCTGACACCGGCGCTCATGCTGGCGGGCGTACTGGTGGCCGTGCTCTCGAGTGTCATCCCGTACACCCTCGAGATGAATGCCCTGCGCACGCTGCCATCGCGCACCTTCGGTATCCTGATGAGCCTGGAACCGGCGGTGGCGGCCTTCGTAGGGCTGCTCTTTCTTCGTGAAGTGCTCTCCGCGGTGCAATGGCTCTCCATCGCACTCGTGATCGCGGCGAGTGTTGGTGCGTCGGTCACCCGGCAGGACTCGGGCGACGCGAACTCCTGACTTTCATACTGGATTCACTCGGCATGGACAACACCTCTCCTGCAGTACGTACTGGCGCATTCTTCGTGCGCTCCACGTCGCCGTGGACCGAGCGCATGTGGAGCATCACACGCATCGTGGTGGGCAGCATGTTCCTCACCGCCGGCACCATGAAGCTGTTCGGCGTTCCGGTCTCGCCCGCCGCCCGCGCCATAACGCCGCTCATGTCGCAGATCGGTGTGGCGGGCCTGCTGGAGGTGGTGGGGGGCGCGCTGATCATGCTGGGGCTGTTCACGCGGCCGGTGGCGTTCATTCTCGCTGGCGAGATGGCCGTCGCGTATTTCCAGGTGCATCATCCCCGGTCATTCTTTCCCACTGTGAACAGTGGCGTCTCCGCCGTGCTCTACTGTTTCATTTTCCTCTACATGAGCCTTGCCGGTGCGGGGCCGTGGAGCCTCGACGCACTCATCGCGCGCCGACCCCGCGACCCGTGATCGCCACGACCGCCCACATTCCGGGCCTGCGTGACTGATTCGCTCCAGCAGCGTGTGACCATCGGCGGCGATGCGGTGCCGGCGATCTTCACCATACCGTCGAGTTCGGGATCCTGGCCGGCAGCGCTGCTCCTGCATGGTCTCTCCTCCACAAAGGAGCGGATGTCGGGGTCGGTGGGGCGCGCCCTCGCTGCGCGCGGAGTGGCGTCACTCGCCATCGATCTTCCGCTGCACGGAGAGCGCGCAGGCTCGCCAGAGGGTTTTCCGCGAAATCCCCTCGCGATCGCCCGTGTATGGCGACGCACGAATGCCGATGTCCGCGCCGCGATCGACTGGATGTCCACTCGCCCATCCGTGAACGATCGGCAGTTGGGGATCGTGGGCTATTCGCTCGGCGGCTTCCTCGCGCTTCATCTTGCCGCCGGCGATCTCAGGTTCAAGGCCGTTGTCGCGGCCGCGGCCGGCGACCTCCCCGATGGCCTTCCCTTTGCAAGCGTCATCACGACCATGGTGAACCCGCTGCGCGCTGCCAGTGCGCTCGCGGGACGACCGCTCCTGCTGGTGAACGGTACCCGTGACCGGACGACGCGCCCCGCGCAGGCCGAGCGTCTCTTCGCCGCGGCTGGCGAGCCGAAGGAGTTGCGGTGGTATGACGGTGGGCACTGGCCACCACCCGCAGCGATCGACGGCGCCGCGGAGTGGCTTGCCTCGCGATTAGTTTCCTAGGCGCTGCGGAAGCGAAAGCGTGTGCTGATTGACGCGCTGCCAAAGACAGACACGTTTTTCCGGTACATCATGCGACTCGCCGATTTCATCTCCGACAACCCCGAACCGATCCTTGCCGAGTGGGTGGAGTTTGCCGCCACCTGCGGCCCAGTGGGCTCCGTGATGGATCTGGCCGGGCTCCGCGAGCACGCCCGGGCGATGCTGGAGCGCATCGTGGAAGACCTCCGCACGCCACAGACCGACGCCGAGCAGAACGCCAAAGGCAAGGGCCTCGCATTGCATGTGGTGGGGGCGCGCGACACCGTGGCGGAGACGCACGGAGCGGGACGCGCAGTCAGCGGCTTCACCGCCGCGGAAATGGTGTCGGAGTATCGCGCGCTGCGCGCCAGCGTCATCCGGCTCTGGACGAAGGCCAACGGAACGCTCACCGGCGCCGATCTCGAGGATCTCATGCGATTCAACGAGACCGTGGATCAGGCGCTCGCGGAGTCGATCGAGCGATTCATGATCGACATCGAACGAGCTCGCGACACCTTCATCGCGGTCCTCGGCCACGATCTCCGCTCGCCCCTGGGCGCGGTGGTGATGGCGTCCCAGTTCATGCTGGACACCAACGAACTGGTGGAGCCGCATCTCACCCTCACCACGCGCATTGCGCGCAGCGGGCGACGGATGGATGTGATGGTGGGCGATCTGCTCGACTTCACGCGGGGGCGGCTGGGCTCCGGCGTGCCGATCATCCGCGGCGACATGGAGCTCACCACCGTGGTACGAAATGCCGTGGAAGAAGTGGGTTCGGCACATCCCGAGGCGCAGCTGCAGCTTTCATCGAGTGGTGACCTCAACGGGCGCTGGGACTCCGGCCGCGTGAGTCAGGTCGTCACCAACCTGCTCATCAACGCCGTGAGTCATGGCTCCAAGCGGACGACGATCAGTGTGACGGTGCAGGGCGAAACGGACGACGTCGTGCTCCGGGTGCACAACTACGGTGCGCCCATTCCTCCGGGAGACATCCCCTCGCTGTTCAGCCCCTTCAAGCGGCTGCAGTTCGGAGACTCGGAAGCGCCAACCGACAACATGGGGCTGGGGCTCTACATCGTGGAGCGGATCGCCATCGCGCACGGGGGCAGCATCGATGTGCGCTCGTCCGAGGAAGCGGGAACGCTGTTCACGGTGCGCCTGCCGCGCTGACGCAGGCGCACCCCGCCCTCAGAGAGGCGGGATATTTACCGCGCGGTATTCGTCGGTCCGGATTTTCACGCCGCCACGACGGCCGCGGCGCCCGCCCTCGGAGATCGACGTCGCCACCAGCAGGCCGGCGGACAACGCCGTGGCGGCCAGCACCATGGCGAACGCCGTCTGCACACCGGCGATCACATTCTGCTCCAGCAGGCTGTTCAGGCTGCGGAAGCCAACGCTTCCCGGAACGAGCATGAGAATGGCCGGCACCAGCACCACGCTCTGCGGGCGGTCGCGCCAGCGCCCCCACACAGTTGCGGCCACACCGTCGAACATGGCCGCGACGAACAAACCGAGATCGGGGCCCGCGATGCGCACACTGGTGCTCGCCATCAGATAGCTCACGGCACACGCACCCACGATCCACCACACATCGCGCGGCTCGGCTTTCAGCACCACCACGAAGCTGATGCCCGTCGCCGCAATCGCCACCGCGAGGGTCCACCACCCAAGTGGCTGAGGCGCGAGCTCGCGCACCGTGCCGAATATCGCGGAAGCAGTGCGGTCACCGAGCGCCACACCGAACACGAGCCCCAGCAGGATCATCGTCGCGCCCGCCAGTCGCGCTGTCCCTGACGCGAGGTGTCGCTCGGCCAGTTCCCGCACGGCGTTGGTGAGCACGAGTCCTGGCAGCAGCAGAATAATGCCGCTGAGCACGGCGGTGGAGGTGGCGTAGGGGCCGAGTACGGCCGCGATGCCGGTGGCGATGAAGGCGGCCACAAAGGCGGCGATCGGTTCGTACACCCGCTCCAGACTCTGGCGATACTGCGCTGCGGTCTCCAGCGAGCCGGTGATGATGCCGAGCAATCCTCCCACCATGATTTCGATCACGCCGCCGCCGAGGAAGCGCGCAATCCCCGCGGATCCCAGTCCGTAGGCGACGACGGTGACGATTGCGCCGTACGGGGAGGGCTCCTTCTCGATCTGCTCAACCCGGGCGAGCGCTTCGGGGGTGGAGATGGTGCCGTCCAGCACTTCGCTCACCACCCGATCCAGCTTCGAGAGACGGCCGATGTTCGGCCCCGCTGGCGCCAGCCGCAGGAGGTGCGTGTCCTGCACCTCCAGCTCGCCAAACGAGCACATGATGGAAGTGGGGGTGGAGAAGAACTGCGCGTTGTGGATGCCCAGTCCGCGTGCAAGGAGGGCGAGCGAATCCTCGAGACGCTGCGCCGTGGTACCGGCGGTGTGCAGTGCGCGCGCCATGGTGAGTACGAAGCGTACGTCGCGCCGCTGCAGCACGACTGCGTGCGGATCGGGAGAGGCCTGTCCGGGATCTGGCATTCAGCGTGGGAGAGTAATGACGGGCGGTGGCGGACGCCAATGCGCGGTGGTGCTCCCTCTCAGGGCCGGCGGTCTCGAGGTGTCGCCTTTCGACCGGGACGCCAGCACTGCGGTACTCCCGTGCGTACTCTCTCGGTACGCATCTTTCACGGAACGCTCTCACCCTCCCATGGCCCGTCTCTCTCTCCCGGCACTGGTCGGTCTGCTCGCTGCCCAGGCGGTCGCGGCGCAGCAGCCCCGCGCCGCCATGTCAGACTCCGCTCGCCCGCTGCCCGGCGTGGTCGTGACCGCCACGCGGGATTCCATCTCGCCGCTGACCTCGCCATTGCCCACGGGCGCGCTGGACTCCGCGGCGCTCCGACGCGAACACGGGGTCTCCCTCGCACACACGCTGCGGCAGCTTCCCGGCGTTCGCGCACTCTCCACCGGTGAGCAGATCGGCAAGCCGGTGATCAGGGGTCTCGCGGGCTCGCGCGTGCTGGTGCTGGACAATGGCCTGCGGCTGGAGGACTACTCCTGGAGTGACGAGGATGGCCCATCGGTTGACGCGCGGCTGGCCGATCGCGTGGAGGTGATCCGCGGACCGGCGAGTGTGCTCTACGGGTCGGATGCGCTGGGGGGCGTGGTGAATGTGATCCCCGCGCGCGTGCCGAATGCATACGGCGGCGAAGGATTCCGCCGTGGACAGCTGGAGTTGTACGGCGCGAGCAACAACAGAGAAGGCGGCGGCGTGCTGGGCATGGAAGGCGCGAGCGGACGCTGGGGCGGGCATGCAACATTCGTGGGACGGTTCGGTCAGGATCTGCACACGCCAGCTGGTGAAATCCGCAATACGGGATTCTTTGCCGGCAATGGGGACGCGGCGCTGGGTCTCCACCATGCAAGTGGCGCCGAGAGCACGGTGCGGTTCGCGCATTACGGCGGAGAGTACAAGCTGCTGGAGATCGACGCGCCAGTGAATGCACCGGTGGATGAAGAGGGCGGACCAGCCCGCATTACACTCGATGAGCGCCTGCAGCTCACGCATCAGCGGCGCATGGGCCTGTTGAACGTGGGGGCCCGTGCACAGCTGCAGCGTCATGCGCTGCAGGAAAAGTCGGATCTGCCCAATCCGGCGCCTGGACAGGCGAAGGAAGCCACGGTGTTCGATCTGGTACTCAACACCGCCACCATGGATCTGCTGGCGCATCATGGCAGTGCCTCCCACTCGGCGACAGGGGCAGCGGGCACACGTTGGAGTGGCACCGTGGGGCTGTCTGGCCTGTTTCAGGGCAATGACACCCGCGGCATCATCCCGCTGGTCCCCGACGCCACGATCGCCTCTGCCGGCGTGTTTGCCTTCGAGCGGCTCACGCTGGGCCGCGTCTCGCTGCTCGCCGGTGCCCGGGGCGACGCACGACATCTCACCGCCTCTGCAAACTCCCTGCTGGCGCTCAGTGCGCAGACGCGCAACTACTCGGCGTTCACCGGCGACGTGGGAGCGGTATACCGGATCGTGTCGTCGCTCTCGTTTGCCGTGAATGCCGGCGCCGCATGGCGCGCTCCGAATCTCTTCGAGCTGTTCGCCAACGGGCCGCGGCTGGGCGAGGGGCGCTATGAGTTCGGCAAGGCCACACTGGTGCCCGAACGCAGTGTCAATCTCGACGCGAGCGTCCGCTGGGACTCGTCGCGCCTGCACGCCGAGGCGGCGACGTTCCGGACGCGCATCAACGACTACATCTACATCGCGCCCACGTCGCGCACGCAGGACAATCTTCGCGTGTACGAATATGCTCAGGCAAACGCGGAGCTCGTGGGTGGGGAGCTGTCGGCGGCGTTCGCGGCCACGCACATGATGACGGTGCGCGGCAAGCTGGACGCTGTGCGCGGCACCAATACGACGCTGAATGATCCGCTTCCGCTCACGCCCCCGGTGCGCGCTGGCGTCGGTGTGGAATTCCATGATGACGCACGGGTCACGCGACCGTATCTCACCGTGAACGTGGAGCATGTTGCGCGGCAGACCCGCCTGAGCCAGAGTGAGCGGGACGCGATCGTGTTGCCCGGCCGGTATCCGCTCCAGACCGGCGCATACGCGCTGCTGGATGTGGGCGCGGGCGTGCAGACACGGCTGGGAGGTCGCACAACGCGGCTGGATCTGCAGGCGCGCAACCTCACCAACATTCAGTACCGAGACTATCTCAGCCGGTACAAGGAGTTCGCCTACGCTCCTGGCACCAACATCGTGCTGCGCGCGAGCACGGCGTTCGGACGTCGTCAGGCTGGCGGCAGCCCCAGGTCATCCTCGAACCGGCGCGCTGACGCGCCGGGCGAGCGTCCGCGCAGGTGCAGCGCGCTGAGGGTGCGCGTCACCTTCCAGTCGCGAACGCGCAGGGCCACGAGGACGCCCGCGTGCAGTTGATCGGCGACGGCGGCGCGTGAGAGCACCGCGAGCCCGATACCGGCGATCACTCCCTGCTTGATGGCCTCGCTGCTCCCCAGCACCAGCGCCACCGGCGGCGCGATGCCGCGTTCGCGTAGCGCGACCTCCGTCTCCTCGCGAGTGCCAGAGCCTCGCTCGCGCACGATGAACGGCTCGCCCGCCAGCGCGCTGATTCCAATCCGCGCGCGTGAGGCAAGCGGGTGATCCGGGCGCGAGATCAGCACCAGCTCGTCGTCGCGCCATGGCGTCACGACGATCCGGGGATGGTGCACTGGCCCTTCCACGAGCGCCACATCGAGGCTCCGCTGCAGGAGCAGCCGGGCGATCTCGCGAGTGTTGGCGCTCGTCACCCGCAGGCGCACGCGCGGATGCGCCGCATGAAAGCCGCCGAGCACCGGGGGGAGGTAGTACGTGGCAATGGTGGTGCTGGCGCCGATCCGCAGCACGCCACCCTCCAGGCCGCGAAGCGCGCGCAACTCTTCCTCTGCAGCCCGCTCCACCGCGAACAGTTCCCGCGCCCGCTCGTGCAACGCAGTGCCTGCCTCGGTGAGTAGCACGCGCCGGCGGTCGCGTTCAAGCAACGACACGCCGATCTCGCGCTCCAGCGTCGCCACGGCCTTTGACACGGCAGGCTGGCTCAGATGCAGCGCAGCGGCGGCCCGCGTGAATCCTCCGTGATCCACGACTGCAGCGAACACCCGGAGTGCATGGAGGTTCAATGTCATGATAAATAGTAATGCAATAATGAGAAAAATGTCTTTTGATCATGACATCGCCCGGATCATCCTTCACGGCATGACAGCACCATCCATGAGCCGGCTCGCCCCCGGCATCGCACTCTCCGCCGTCATCGGCATCGTGGCATGGCTGCTGGCAGACATCGAAGTGCGGCTCCTTGGTCATCCGGTGATCGAGGCGCTCGTGCTGGCCATCCTCCTGGGAATGGCCGTGCGGACAGTGTGGACACCGCCCCCGACGATGTCGCCCGGCATCGGCTTCACTGCCAAACAGTTGCTTGAGGTGGCCGTGTTCCTCCTCGGCGTCTCCGTCGACCTTCCGCTGCTCCTGCGCGCCGGACCGTCGCTGGCCATCGGGATCGTGGGGCTGGTGGTGATCGGCCTCTCGCTCAGCTACGGACTGGGCCGAGTGCTCGGACTGGAACACAAGCTGGCCGTTCTCGTGGCCTGCGGAAATTCCATTTGCGGCAACTCGGCCATCGCCGCCGTTGCGCCAGTGATCGATGCAGAACCGGAGCAGATTGCCTCCTCGATTGCCTTCACCGCCATCCTCGGCGTGGCGGTGGTCCTCGGCCTGCCGCTGCTCATCCATCCGCTCGGGCTGAGCTTCTACCAGTACGGCGTGCTGGCGGGACTCACCGTGTACGCCGTGCCGCAGGTGCTCGCGGCGGCCTTCCCCGTGAGCGTCTTGTCAGGACAGGTGGGAACGCTGGTGAAGCTCGTGCGCGTGCTGATGCTCGGGCCCGTGGTGCTGTTCTTCGCGCTGCGGGAGCGGCGGTCGTCGACGCGGACGTCGGCCGCCACGCAGCGGTTTCGCGTGACGCAGTATGTGCCGTGGTTCATCATCGGCTTCCTGGTGCTGGCCGGGGTGCGCTCTGCGGGGCTGGTGCCCGTGGCACTCATCACGCCGGCGCGCGCGCTGTCGCAGTGGCTCACCGTGGCAGCGATGGCGGCGCTGGGGCTCGGCTGCGATCTCCGCGCGATCCTCCGCGCGGGAAGGCCCATCATGCTCACGGTTACCGGCTCGCTGGTGCTGCTGATCGTGCTGAGTGTGGCGCTCATCCGTGGACTGGGGATCGCGTAGCGCGTGGGGCCTGGCGGTGTCGTCAGCGGCCGCACCGCTCAGCAAACAGACCGCCACCGATCGCTGCGCCAGTCAGGTAGCCCGCTCCCACGCCAAGCTCTCGCCCGATCATGCCGACGACGCCACCGATGAGCGCCCCCGTACCCGCGCCAAGGATCCCACTTATCATGCGTTTTGGCACGGAGCAGGTGCTCTGAAATGTCGGAATGGCACTCAACACTCCAGCTGAGATCACAGAACCCACCGCCGCACCCAGCAGTGCCTGAGCCAGCCCCGGGTCATCGCAGCCGCAGTGTCCGTGAGGGAGCACGGCGTACCCTGTGGCGCCTCCGGCATACACGCCGGCGACACTTCCCGCGATGCCCAGCGCAATGCGGCCGATGCTCGCTCCGGCGTTCGACATGGACCGCTCCTGTGAAGGTGCCTGAGGCGTGAGCGTGTCCCGCGGAGAGAATGCGTAGACAGCGTGCACACCCGATGGTGCACGCTGCTGCGCGGGCAGCGCCTGGGCGGCGAGCACGAGCAAGGATGCTACGAGTACGGATAGTCCTGGCATCAGCGGTTTACTCGGTACGGGGGGCTTACGGGAGTCGCACGTGTTCGACCAGCACGAAAACGGGCGCGAACTGTCGCGTGAACAACTCCGATCGGCGTCCGGAATCATGCGTTACCTGACAACGCGGAGCGGTCGACGAAATCGGCTCAGATCTCGCGCAGGGCGAGCGCCCAGCCCCCAGGTAGACTCCTCACATGGCGAGAGTGTGCGACGCCGTGGTGCGTGTTCTGCGTGGCCAGCTCACGACCCTCACCACCGCACTCGAAGGCAAATGAAGACACGTACGATCGGCTCCCTCTCGGTCTCCGTCGTGGGGCTGGGCTGCAACAACTTCGGCTCGCGCCTGGACGCGGAACGCACGCGCGACGTGATCGACGCGGCGCTCGACGCGGGGATCAATCACCTGGACACCGCCGACCTCTACGGCGAAGGGCGAAGCGAACAATACCTTCGTCAGGCGATTGGCGACCACCGCTCACGGGTGGTGATCGCGAGCAAATTCGGGCATTCCCGCTCTGCCTTCGGAGCGGGCGCCGCGCCCGATCACGTGCGCACGGCGGTGGAGGGCAGTCTGAAGCGCCTCGGCACCGACTACCTCGATCTCGTCTATGTGCACCAGCCCGACGCTGCCACACCGATTGCCGACACCCTCGGTGCGCTGAACGTTCTGGTGACCGCCGGCAAGGTTCGGGAGATCGCGTGCTCCAACTTCTCCGTGGCGCAATTACAGGAGGCTGAGCGGGCCGTGGCCCAGGGTGGGGCGCGGTTCGTGGCGGTGCAGAATGAGTTCAGCCTCGTGCACCGCGACCCCGAACAGGGCGTGCTCGCGGAATGCGAACGGCAGGGCATCGCGCTCATTCCCTTCTTT
>JBBSVF010000001.1:0-43000 GCA_038233745.1 Gemmatimonadales bacterium | reverse complement strand
CGATCTGGTCAGGTGTGTCGCTCGCCGCCTCGAAGGCCAGCGTCACGAGCGCATCGGCGGTGAGGAGATCGAGTGCCGATGCACGCGACGTGGCGTCAGAGCGCTGCAGTGCAGCGGCCATTCTCTCGCCCGCAGCCAGACATGCGGCGGTCGCTTCGTCGGCAGGGCGAGTGCCGTTGTCGCCGAGCGCAAGACGCATGTGCGCAGCAAGCGCCGGCGGCGCCGCTGGCTCGCGCGAGGCCACCCATTCCGCCACGGTCATGATGCGGCCACCGCCTCCGCGACAATGCGCGGCGCCTCGGCCAGCGCAGCCGTCATGCGCGTGGCATCGGGAATCCCCGCCTGCGCCATGTGTGGCTTGCCGCCGCCCTTCCCCCCTGCCACCGCTGCAACATCCCGCACGATGACATCAGCGCGCACGCCCCGTTCGCGCAGCATATCGCCCACCACGGCCAACAGCGTGCCCTTGCCGCCCTCGAGCGTAGCGGCCAGCAGGCCCACGCCCTCGCGCAATTGCTCGCGCAGCGCATCGCCCATCGCCTGCAACGTCTTTACATCGGCCACTGCAACTTCTCCCGCCACGAGCATGGCTCCTGTGTCGCCAATGGGAGTTGCGGTGCCGAGCAGGCGCTGCAGCTCATCGCCACCACCGCGGCGCGCCTCGTCGAGTTGCTGCTCGAGCGCTCGACGATCCTCCAGCATCTGCTGTACCCGGCGCTCCACGCCGTCGAGGGGCGATCGCACCAGCTCCGCGACGCGCACGAGCAGCTGCTCGCGCGCACGCAGATGGGCATACGCCGCCGGCCCCGTGAGCGCCTCGATGCGACGCACGCCACTCGCAACACCGGTTTCCGCGAGAATCACGAACAGCCCGATCTCGCTGGTGTTGCGCACGTGCGTTCCGCCACAGAGTTCCATGGAGACGTCAGCGATGTCCACAACACGCACGACGTCGCCGTACTTCTCGCCGAACAATGCCATCGCACCGGTCGCCCGTGCCTCGGCGTACGGCATCTCACGCCAGTGTACAGCAATTGCCCGCCAGACGTCCGCATTCACTCGCGCTTCCACCTCCGCCAGCTGCTCGGACGGCACCGGACCATGGTGCGTGAAGTCGAAGCGCAGTCGCTCCGGCGAGACCAGGGACCCGGCCTGATGCACCGACTCGCCGAGCACGGCGCGAAGGGCGCCGTGCAGCAGATGCGTCGCGGTGTGATTGCGCTCGGTATCCAGCCGTGGTGCGCGCTGCACAGTGGCGGTCACCTCGCCCCACGCGAACTGGCCGGTGAGGGTGCCCGTCGCCGTTGGACGACCGTCCACCTTGCGCACGGCATCCACATCGAGACGCCATCCCTCGCCCGCGATCTCCCCGCGATCCGAGACCTGCCCGCCCGACTCCGCGTAGAACGGCGACTCGCGCAGCACGATCCCTGCCCGTCCACCCTCGAGAGCGCGCATCGCCTCCACTGACGTGCGCACCTGCACCGAGTCGTAGCCCACGAAGATGGGGATCGCGGGCACGCCACTTTCGCGATCCGGCGCCGAGAGCCACTCGGCATTCTCATCGAGTGCCGCGTCGGCGACACCCAGCTGCCGCGAGCGTCGCTCGTCCTTGCTGCGGGTACGTTGCTCACCAAGGGCGCGCTCGAAGCCGGCCAGATCCACGGTGTAGCCGCGCTCCTGCGCCATCAGTTCCGTGAGGTCAATGGGAAAGCCGAAGGTATCGTACAACCGGAAGGCATCCTCTCCGCTGATGGTCCCCTTGTCCACCGAGGCGGCGGGCGCGAGTTGCTCGAAGCGCGCGAGGCCTCCTTCGATGGTCGCGAGAAAGGCCTGCTCCTCCACGCGCGTGGTCTTGCGCAGATGTTCCGCGCGCACGCGCAGCTCCGGAAAGGCTTCACCCATCGTCTCGATGACCGCATCCACGACGTGCACCAGCGTCGGCTCTCGGCGACCGAGCAGCCAGGCATGACGAACGGCGCGACGAAGAATGCGCCGCAGCACGTAGCCACGACCGTCGTTCGCGGGAAAGACGCCATCCGCCAGCAGGAACGCGACCGCGCGCGCGTGGTCCGCCAGCACGCGAAACGACGCGGGATCCACGTCGTTGGGCACCACGTCGCTCCCGCCGTGTCCACCACCAATTTGCACGCCGGCGCGTCGCTCATCGCTCTCGCGGCCCCAGTACGCGAAGCCCACCACCTGCTCCACGCGCGCGATCAGCGGTGCGAAGAGATCGGTGTGATAGTTGTTCGTCACGCCCTGCTTCACTGCCGCGATGCGCTCGAGGCCTGCCCCGGTGTCCACCGACGGACGCGGCAACGGCACCAGCGTTCCGTCGACCTGCCGATCGTACTGCATGAACACCAGGTTCCAGATCTCCAGGAAGCGCCCCGCCTCTGCGCCTTCCACAAAGGCGTCGTGCGAGTATTCCGGCTGTCCCACCGCCGTCCACTCGCCGGAGGCGCCGGCCGGAAAGCGGAAGTCCTTCGCCGCCGCCGCGAGGTCGACGTAGATCTCCGTGCAAGGCCCGCACGGTCCGGTGTCGGCCATCTGCCAGAAGTTGTCCTTGTCGCCCAGCCGGTAAATGCGCTCCGGCGACAGACCCGCCACCTCCTGCCAGAGCGCGTACGCCTCGTCGTCGCTGTGGTGCACGGTGACGCGCAGGAGCTCCGGATCGATCCCGAGTTCTTTCGTCACCAGCTCCCACGCAAAGCGGATCGCGTCTCGCTTGAAATACTCCCCAAAGGAGAAGTTGCCGAGCATCTCGAAAAAGGTGTGGTGCCGGGCGGTATGCCCCACCTGTTCGAGATCGTTGTGCTTGCCTCCGGCGCGAACACACTTCTGCGACGTCGTGGCGCGACGGTCGCCGTCGGGCGGCTCCTCCATCCCGAGGAAGACGCGCTTGAACTGCACCATGCCCGCGTTCACGAACAGGAGCGTAGGGTCGTCGGCCGGCACGAGCGACGAGCTCGGTCTTACCGCATGCTGCTGGCGCGCGAAGTAGTCGAGAAAGCGGCGTCGGATTTCTGTGGCGAGCATCCCGACAAATATAGGGCGCGCATACGGACGCCCGCGAGGCCGGCCGCGCGTCGCTCAGCCCTCGGCAGCGCCTCGTTCGACGGCATCCATGGCGCGCCTGATATCGTCAGTGTCGTACCCTCGTCGAGCAAGGTATCCATACAAGCGCCGTCGACGCGTCGCGGAATTGACTCCCGAAAGCGTGCGGAGCTTCTTCCGGGCCGCCGCTTCCACGAGCGACCCTTGATCGAACTCCTCCTCCGCGATCAGCTGCGCGATGGCAGCCGACGCCACGTCGCGCGCCACCCCCTTTCGCGACAGGTCGGCCGCCACCCGGCGCCGAGAGTGGCCACTGCCCACGATGCGCGATCGCGCGAACGCCGACGCGAACTGCCCATCGTCGAGGTAGCCCTCGTCGGTGAGTCGCTGTATGGCGCGAGCGACATGCGCTGGCAGTTCGCCTTTTCGGACCAGCGTTCGGGAGAGTTCGGTAGCCGAGCGCGCCCGGACGGCGATGAGGTTCAGCGCACGATCGCGTGTGGCCAGGGCTTGTGTCTCGTCCGCGAGCAACTCCAGACGGCCTTCGAGGCTGGCGCCGACATGGAGGCCCAGGCGCTCGAGTGCGGCGAGATCGAGCAGGGCGACGGTCTCGTCGCCTGCCATGATCGCAAAGCGGCCCACAGGACGACTGGAGGGCACGATCGCGGTGATGACCAGCAGCGCCTTCGCCGAGCGATCGCTCATCGGGTCAGCCGGAAAAAGCGAAACCGAGGAGCAGGTGCCGTCACGCTGGGGATTCCGGGCCCCATCGATTCCGGTACGCAACTCCTCGGCTTCAACTTCCGGGCGTCATACCAACGCCCACATACTCAGGTTCCACCCGCGGCCGACGTGGCGCAAGGGCCAGGCAGGCACACATTTGCGTGCCAGCGGAGACTTTGTTGGGAAGGAGCTCACAGCAGAGTCCGCTATTCCTCGTCCTCAGCCTCAGCCTCCACCTTCTCTCCGCGATCCGGCCCGATCCCAAGCACGTCCTTCACCTGCACCTCGATCTCCGCCATGATGGCGGGGTTGTCACGAAGATACATCTTCGCATTCTCGCGACCCTGACCGATCTTCTGCCCCTTGTAGCTATACCACGCTCCGCTCTTCTCGATGATCCCCGACTCGGCCCCGATATCCACCAGCAGCGAGGTATGGCTGATCCCCTCGGCGTACATGATATCGAACTCGGCCTGCTTGAAGGGCGGCGCTACCTTGTTCTTCACCACCTTCACGCGCACGTGGGAGCCGACCACCTCGTCCTTCTCCTTCACCGGGCCGATGCGACGGATATCGAGGCGGACGGAGGCGTAGAACTTGAGCGCCTTGCCCCCCGTGGTCGTCTCGGGGCTGCCGAACATCACGCCGATCTTCTCGCGCAACTGATTGATGAAGATCACGATGGTCCTGGACCGGGCAATCGCCCCGGTGAGCTTCCGCAGCGCCTGGCTCATGAGCCGCGCCTGCAGGCCCACATGGCTGTCGCCCATGTCGCCCTCGATTTCCGCCTTGGGCACCAGGGCGGCCACCGAATCGATCACCACGATATCCACGGCGCCGGAGCGCACGAGGATTTCACAGATCTCGAGTGCCTGCTCGCCCGTATCCGGCTGAGAAATCAGCAGCGCCTCGACGTCCACTCCCAGCTTGCGGGCGTACTCAGTGTCGAGCGCATGCTCGGCGTCGATGAACGCGGCCACGCCACCGAGCTTCTGCGCGTTGGCCACCACGTGGAGACACAGCGTCGTCTTGCCACTGGATTCCGGACCATAGATCTCGGTGACACGTCCGCGAGGAATGCCCCCCACCCCGATGGCCGCATCGAGATTGATCGCGCCCGTGGGCACCGCATCAACCCGCACCTTCTCCCGCTCGTCCATCCGCATGATGGACCCCTTGCCGCAGCTCTTTTCGATCTGCGCGATGGCAAGGCTCAGCGCTTTCTTCTTTTCGTCTGACGCCGTGGACACAGCCATTTCAGTACATCCTCTCGAGTGTGTGTATTCCTCTGGCCACGTGGACTGAAGCGTACCGGAAACGCGTGGACGCCGATACCCGAATAAAGTACGAAGACGGATACCCGAAATCAACCCGAAGGGTGGAGGTGGAAGGCGTTTTCGATGTGACGGACTCGCACCCGATCGCCCTCCACGAGCACCCCGATGACATCGAAGCGATAATGGTCATTCGGGCGTCCGTGGCGATCGATCCAGATGCGGGCCGACCTCCCCAGCTCCCGTTGTTTGCGGAAGTTGACAGCCTCCACGGGATCCCCAAATCGCAGCCCCCGGCGCGCCTTCACCTCCACGAACGCCACGGTACCACCCTGCTCCACCACGAGATCGATATCCCGGTGGCCATTCCGGAATCGGCGCTGAACCAGCCGCCAGCCCCGGCGCCGGAGCCACCGCTCCGCCACACGCTCCCCCAACTCTCCCAGTATCTGCGTGGCCGCTGACATGGAGGGGAGATTACCGCGCCTTCAGGGGCGAGACCGCACCGTTGCATCGCCGACTGTGACATTCGAGCGCAACGCACGGCCAGCTGCCCTACTCCCGCTCTCCGCAGATGCGATCCAGATCCAGCAGCGTCGCCAGCACCTCGCGCCCCTTGGGCCCGCTCTTCGCCTCGAGTATCCCGGCGTCCGCCAGCTGGTCGATCACCCGCGCCGCGCGACCGTACCCGATGCCCAAGCGCCGCTGCAACAGCGAGGTGGAGCCGCTCTGATTCTGGATGCACAACTCCGCCGCCTCGCGAAACAACACATCGCGCGCCGAATCCCCATCCGTGGCCGCGTCATCGCCATCGAGCGCAGCACGCGCCTCCGCTTCCCGCGTGCGCATCGTCTCGAGAATGTCCGGCTCGTCCGGCGTCATCTCTGCCTCCAGCGGCATCCCCGCCTCCACCAGCGCGGCGCGACGCCGGTCTCGCTGCGCCTCGTACCACTGCATGAGCTTCTCCGTCTCCTCGCTCGACAGATACGCTCCCTGCAACCGGCTTGGCTCGCTCTTCCCCGGCGGAATGAACAACATGTCACCATTCCCCAGCAGCATCTCGGCGCCCGCACCATCGATAATCGTGCGGCTGTCTACCTGGCTGGCGACGCGAAACGCAATGCGCGACGGAAAGTTGGCCTTGATCAACCCGGTGATGACATTCACGCTCGGCCGCTGCGTCGCGAGAATGAGATGGATGCCGATGGCGCGCGCCTTCTGGGCCAGCATTGCGATGGGCGTCTCAACCTCGCCCTGCACCGTCATCATGAGATCGGCCATCTCGTCGATCACCACGACGATGTACGGCAGGATTCCGCCCTTGTAGACCAGATCCTCGAACGCGACGCTCTTGTCACGCGGCTTCTTCAGCGGCATCTCCTTCTGCGCCCGCTGATTGAAGTCCTGCAGGTTGCGGCAGCCGTTCGCTGCGAGCAGCTCGTAGCGCTCCTGCATCTCCATCACCGCCCACTTGAGCACCGCCGCGGCGTCGCGATTGTCGGTGATCACCTTGTGCCGCAGATGCGGAAGCGTGTTGTACACGCTCAGCTCCACCATCTTGGGATCCACCATCAGGAAGCGCAGCGTCTTTGGCGTATGCCGGTACACGAGGCTCGTGATGATGGTGTTCACGCACACCGACTTCCCTGAGCCGGTGGCACCGGCGATCAGCAGATGCGGCATCTTGGCCAGGTCGGCGATCACGGGTTTGCCCTCGAGATCCTTGCCGAGCACGATCGGCAGCGCGGCGCGTGCGCTGCGGAAGTCCTGCGTATCCACGAGTTCGCGGAAACCCACCATCTCCGGGGTGGGATTGGGGACCTCCACACCCACCGCGCCACGGCCCGGGATCGGGGCAACAATCCGAATGGACGCCGCTCGCATGGCCAGCGCCAGATCGTTGGAGAGATTCGCGATCTGCCGCACCTTCACACCCGGTGCGGGCTCCACTTCGTACTGCGTGACGACGGGACCCGTGGTGCGCCCCACGAGCTCCCCGTCCACCTTGAAGGTGCGCAGCGCGTCCATGAGCTTGGCGCCCATCGCATCCAGCTCGCGTCGGCCCTGCTCCACGTTGCGGTGGGCTGGCGGGTTGAGCAGATCCACCGGCGGCAGCTCATCCGATGTGGCTTCCGGCGTCTCCGTGGCATCGATCGCCGCGGCGATCTGCTCATCACGGGCAACCGGTGCTGAGGCGCCGTCTCCCTTCTTCGCGCGGCGCCGTTTCGCGAACTCCGCGGCAGCCGCGTCCTCCTTGGCATCGGCACTCGGCGAGCCGGCCGCCTGCACCGCCGCCACCGGATCCGTGATCGACGCGAATTCCTCCGGTGGCGGCTCGAGCGCGAGCGCCAGATCGGCAGCGCTGGCCTTTCGGCGACGGCCCTTCGGTGGCGCGTACTCCTCGGTGGCCACCAGCGCCACCGGATCGGTGTGCACATCCCCGCCCCCGTTCCGCCCCACCATCATCTGGATGGGGTTCCATCGCAGCGTAAGCGCCGTGAGCACGCTGGCGCAGAGCAGCACCACGATCCACGCGCCGAACCCGCCGAACCACTCGCGCCAGTAGTAGGCCACAAAGGCTCCAAGCACGCCAGCCGCCTGCGACAGCTCTCCCACGGCGGGTGGAGCAACCACGAGCCCCACCGCGATCGGCAGCAGACAGACCACACCACCCAGGAAGATCATCCATGAGCGATCGGTGGTCGACTCCAGGCGACCGTAGAGGCGCAACGCATGAACGCCTGGAATGAATGGAACGAGCGCTGCCGCTGGCCATCCCACGAACGCCACTATGGGGCGCGCGAGCCACCATCCCACCCAGCCCACGTTGGAGCGCACGTCAACGCCGGTGCGGAGCTCAGCCAGCGCGAGGGCGCCGAGCGCGCCGCCGAGAAAGACGGCGAAGAGAAAGAGGGCGATGCCCGAGAGATCCCGACGCATGACTGGGCCAGCTACCACGTTACCGCTCGCGTTCGGGCCCCAGCTTGGTGATCTGCCGATCCTGGAAGACCGGAATGACGGGGTACGAGTCGACGGCCGCACAGGCCGCGAGATCCTCACCGAATCCGGCGGCGGCCAGGGCCCGGCCATGCGCCGCCGACTCGAAGAGCCGCTTCAGATTGTCTCCGTACTTCTTGTCGATCATCTGCGCGGCCGCCGCGGCATCGTTCAGCTCCACTCCCGGCAGCCGCTTGAGGATCTGGTGCACGAACCGTCCGGCACAGGCTGCATCCTCCAGCGCGAACTGCCGGTCGTTCCCAGCGCAGACGAGGGTGATGTCGGCGCCGCCACGAAGCGCAGTGCGCAGCATCGTGCTCACTGCCGTGAGATTGACGTACGAGCCGACCACCACGTCACGGGCGCCCTGCACCGAGAGCAGCGCCCGCGTGCCATTCGTGGTGGTGAGCAGCACCGTCTTGCCCTCCACGGCCTCGGTCGTGTGCTCCAGCGGCGAGTTGCCCAGATCGAAGCCCTCCATCTTCAGCATGCGCCGCTCACCGGCCGTGCGCACGGCCGCACGCTCGAACTGCTTGGCCCGCGTCACTACCTCTTCCGAGTTGTCCAGCGGGATGATGGTACGGGCACCGTGCGAGAGCGCCACGGCAATCGTCGTCGATGCGCGCAGCACGTCGATGACGGCCACCACGCGCTGCTGCAGATCCACCGCCGCGAGCTGCTGGATACCAAACACCACATCGAGGCGCACTAGCCGGGCTCCTTCATCAGGTCGGGCTCACGTTCGAGGAACTTCGTATCCACGTCTCCGCTGCGGAATCGCGGGTTCTGCATCACGCGCGCGAGAAAGGGAATCGTGGTGGTGGGGCCTTCGATGATGAAGGTCTCGAGCGCGAGCTGCATCTTCGCCAGCGCCTCCTCACGGTCTCGGCCCTGACAGATGACCTTGGCGATCATCGAATCGTAGAAGGGCGGCACGATGTAACCAGCGTACACATGCGAGTCGATGCGCACACCACAGCCGCCCGGAGGGTGATACGCCCCGATCCGGCCCGGCGACGGCTGAAAGTTCCGGTTGGGATCCTCCGCATTCACCCGGCACTCGATCACATGTCCGCGCAGCGGTGGGAGCTCCCGCACCGAGAGCGGCTCTCCCGCCGCCACGCGAATCTGCTCCTTCACGAGGTCCACGCCGGTGATCATCTCCGTGACGGGATGCTCCACCTGAATGCGGGTGTTCATCTCCATGAAGTAGAACGAGCCGTCCTCGTCCAGCAGCATCTCGATGGTGCCCGCGCCCACATAGTCGATCGCCTTGGCGCCGGCGACCGCGGCGTCGCCCATGCGCTTGCGAAGCTCCGGCGTCATCGCGGGGCTCGGCGCCTCCTCGATCAACTTCTGGTGACGACGCTGCACGCTGCAGTCGCGCTCCCCCAGATGGATCACATGTCCGAACTTGTCGCCCATGATCTGGAACTCGATGTGTCGCGGGCGCATGAGATACTTCTCCACGTAGACGTCGCCGTTCCCGAACGCACTCAGCGCCTCACTGCGCGCGAGCTGGAACGAGCGCTCGAACTCGTCGGCATCCCGGGCGACGCGCATGCCCTTCCCGCCGCCGCCGGCCGCGGCCTTGATGATCACCGGGAATCCGATGTCCTTTGCAAAGCGGAGCGCTTCATCCACGTCTTCCACGGGGCCGGGCGTTCCCGGGATGATCGGCACACCTACCGCCGTCATCGCCTTGCGCGCGGCGGCCTTGTCGCCCATCACGCGGATCTGCTGCGCCGTGGGTCCGATGAAGGCGATGTTGCTGGCCGTCACGATCTCCGCGAACTCCGCATTCTCCGCCAGGAACCCGTAGCCGGGATGAATGGCATCGGCGCCGGTGATCTCGGCGGCCGCAATGATCCGGGGAATCTGCAGATACGAATCGCGCGCCGGTGCGGGACCGATGCAGACGTCGTCATCCGCGAAGCGCACATGCAGCGACTCGCGATCCGCCTCGGAATAGACGGCGACGGTCTGGATGCCCAGCTCGCGACAGGCGCGAATCACGCGCAGCGCGATCTCGCCTCGGTTGGCGATCAGAACCTTCTTGAACATGCGATGGCTCAGGCTGGGGTGTCGGATTCGAAGCCGGACCAGCTCGTGTCGCTGGTGCCGGCCACACCCTGCACGCGGAGGGCGAACTCGCTCGGGCTCGTCGCGTAGAACACCGCGCTGTCGTACGAGATCACGCCCTGCGAATACCACTGCATGAGTGATTGGTCGAAGCTCTGCATGCCGTACTGCACCGTCCCGTCCTTGATGAGGTCGGGAATATTCAGCGTCTTGTCCATGTCGCGGATCTGGTCACGCACGGTGGGCGTGTTGATCAGCACCTCGCAGGCGGGCACGCGGCCCGGCTTGTCGGCGCGCGGCACGAGCCGCATGGATACCACGGCCTGCAGCGCGCTCGCGAGCGAGAAGCGCACCTCGGCCTGCTGGTGCGGAGGGTAGAACGAGAGCACGCGGTTGATGGTCTGCGTGGCATCCGTGGTGTGCAGGGTACTGAAGACCAGATGGCCTGTGTCGGCTGCCTTGAGCGCGGTATCCAGCGTTTCCAGGTCGCGGATCTCGCCGATCAGGATGCAGTCGGGATCCTGCCGCATCACGCGGCGCAGCGCCTGTGCGAAGGTGGCGGTATCGGTGCCCACCTCTCTCTGATTGATATGGCAGTTGATGTCGCGATGGAGGAACTCGATCGGATCCTCGATCGTGATCACATTCGCATGCCGCTTCTCGTTCAGATGCTGGATCATCGCCGCCAGCGCCGTACTCTTGCCGGAGCCGGTGATGCCGGTAACCAGCACGAGTCCGCGGGGTTTGAGCGCGATCTCCTCCAGGATGGTGGGAAGATTGAGCTCCTCCAGCGTCTTGGCCTGATACGGAATCGCCCGCATGGCATAGCACAGCGATCCGCGCTGCTGGTACACGTTGCAGCGGAAGCGGCCGATGCCCGGGACGCCGATGGCGAAGTCGCACTCCTTGTTGTCCGTGAACTCCTTCACCTGGCGCGGCGTCATCAACTGCTCCGCCAGCACCTTGAGATCCTCGGGACGCAGCGCCGGCATCTCGAGCGGAAAGAGTTCGCCGTGCAGGCGAAGTGTCGGTGGACGGCCGACCTTCAGGTGCAGATCAGAGGCGTTGCGCTGCACGAGCTGCTGCAGCACCGCCTTGAAGTTGAACCCGCTCGGAGTCTGAGCGTCCAGGGGCGCCGGCGCGCCCGCCGCCGGCACGGGGTCAGCCATTCGGGTCGATGCGATAGAGTGCCTGCCCGTACTCGACCGGCGTCGCGTCGGCAACGAGCACCTCGGTGATCACGCCCGAAACCTCACTCTCGATCTCGTTCATGATCTTCATCGCCTCGATGATGCAGAGCGTTTGCCCCTTCGAGACGCGGCTGCCCACGGCGACATACGGCTTGGCGCCGGCCTCCGGCGCGCCGTAGAAGGTTCCCACCATGGGAGACTTCACCTCACTGCCCGCCACCTTCGGCTCCGCCGTCGGCGCGGCCTCCACCGCCGGCACGCCCTCGGCTGGCGTCGTGCGGGGGGCCATGAGGGCCGGGGTCATCACCGGTGCCATCATCGGCTGGGGCGCCACCTGCACCGCACCGCGGCCGGACGGGCTCTTGGAAATCCGGATCTTCATTCCCTTGTCCGACGAGATCTCGATGGAGTCCACCGTCGATTCGTCGAGGATGTCGATCAGCTTCTTGACGTAGCGTAGGTCGATCATAGGCCCAGGGGTATGATGCGTCGCGACAGTCGCCGCGGCGCTCAGGCGAGCTCGAGGAGCTCGCGCGAGAACGACGTCAGTACCTGCGGTCCATCTGCATCAAGAACCACATCGTCCTCGATGCGCACTCCGCCCCACCCCGGACGATACACGCCGGGCTCGATCGTCACCACCGCATTCACCGGCAGCACACCCTCCGCCGTTCTGGCAAGTCGCGGGGCCTCGTGCACCTCGAGACCGATTCCGTGACCCAGGCTGTGGCCGAACAGATCGCCATAGCCGGACCGCTCAATGTAGTGTCTGGCAATCGCATCGGCATCCCGGCCGGTCATTCCCGCGTGCACGCCGGCCACGGTCCGCTCCAGCGCCACGCGCACGATCCCGTGAATCTCCCGGTGCTCGTCCGTGGCCGGGCCCACCATCACCGTACGGGTGACGTCCGAGCAGTAGCCCTCCACGATCGCCCCGAAATCCAGCAGGAGAAACTCCCCCCGCCCAATCACCCGCGGTGACGAATGCGCATGCGGCAGCGCCGATCGGGGGCCGCTGGCCACGATACTCTCGAAGGGAAATCCCTCGCTCCCCGCGTCCCGCAGCGCCTTCTCCAGCACGCCTGCCACCTGCAGTTCGGTCATTCCCGCGCCGATCTGCGCCAGCGTGGAGGCCAGCGCGGTCGTCGCGACGCCGACTGCCTGTCGGATGAGGGCAATCTCCCCCTCGTCCTTCCGCTCCCGAAGGGTCTCGACGAGGTCGACGGTGGGGCGCCACTGCCAGCGGCCACCGGCCTCCAAAAGGCGCTGAAAGTCGCGGTGCTGGATGTGCGCGGTCTCGAACCCGATCACTCGTACGGACGTCATCGCCTGGAGCTGCTGCCAGAGGCCGGTCCACAGACTCGTGGACTCGATGACCGTCCGCGTAGCATGCCCCACCTCCTCCTCCACCTGCGTCTGGTACCGGAAGTCGGTGATCAGCACGCTTTCCCGAGTGGTGACGAAGAGCAGCGCGCTCGATCCCGAAAAGCCGGTGAGATAGCGGATATTCGCGAGGCCTGTGAGCAGCAGTCCGTCGAGATGCGCCGCGTCAAGGCCGTCGACGAGCGCCGACAGGCGTGCGGCGCGAGAGTCCGTCATTCCTGCGACGTGGCCGCAAGGTGCGCCATGAGTCCACGCAACGCCGCCTCGTATCCGAAGGTGCCCAGCCCTGTCACACTACCGACCGCCGCCCGTGCAAGCACCGAGTGATGCCGCTCGACCTCGCGTGCATGCACATTCGAGATGTGCACCTCCACAAAGGGCACTTGAACAGCCTCCAGCGCATCGCGGATCGCAAGACTGCCATGCGAATACGCGCCCGCGTTGATCACCGCTCCCTGCACCCGGTCCAGCCAGCCGTGGATGACGTCTATGAGCTCGCCCTCGCCGTTGGCCTGGCGGCACTCGAGCGTCGCGCCCAGCTCCTCAGCCACAACGGCGACGCGCTGTTCGACGTCGGCCAGGGTGGCCCTGCCGTAGACGGACGGGTTCCGACGTCCCAGCAGATTGAGATTCGGGCCGTTGAGCAGTGCGATTCTCACCGCTGCTTGAGACCCTGAAGCCACGAGTTGAACTGGGCGATGTCGTCGGCGGTTCGCTCGGCGGGCTGTGGATCGACGGCCGCGCTGGGCATCGATTCGCCTGCTGGCCTCTCGTCCGTCCTGGCGCTCTCCGAGAAGAACTGATCGAAGGAGAAGCTCTGCGACGTACGCGGCGGCTTCGCCGCTCCGTCCCGGAATACGCTGTCCAGCGACAGCTCACCAGCGGCAGCGCGCGCCGGTTGTCCGACGAGCAACGACGGCGACTCTCCCCTCGCACTCCCGCCGAAGGCCTGCGACAGCGCAGCGGCGGCAGAATCCTCGGTGCCGGCGGCCCGGCTTCCGAACAGGGCATCGATGCTGCCCACGGGCGCGTTGCCAGCGGGGAAAGCCGAGGCAGCGGCCACCGACTCCGCGGGCAGCTGTGGCAGCAGCGCGCCGCCGGCTACATGCGCAATGGGTTCGGCCTCCGAGAGTGCCTCCGCGGCTGCCACACTGTACGGCGCCTCCTCGGCATGACCTTCGGGCGCCCTCCCGCTCGGCTCTGGCACCGAAAAGTCGTCGTATTCCGGAGGGGAGTCCGCTGCGATACTCGTCGCCTGGGTGCCGCTCGACGCGGGGCGCCATGCGGCGATGCCGGAGAGGAAGTCGCGCACCGTGGGGCCGGAGTCAACTGGCGCCGGCTCGAGCGCCCGGATGCGATCGAGCAACTGCACGTCGCCGGGCTGCTGCGCGAGAAGCTCGCGATACACGTCGAGCGCCTGATCCCGGAAGCCCTGAGCGAGATACAGCTCCGCCATGGTCTCCGTGACGAAGGGCGGCGCGCCGGTGACGGTCGGCTCATCCTCCATGCGCTCGCCGGGCAGTTCGTGGACGTCCTCTGTCAGATCTGCTTCCGCCGCGATCACCGCCGGAGGCAGCTCACGGGGGATCTCCTCCTCGACAGCTGTCACGTCCGCCAGCGAGACGCCGCCGAAGTCATCCGAGCGATCGGGAGTCGCGAGGTCGACCTCCTCCACCACGGCGAACTCGTCGTCAACCGTGGGCATCGGGGCATCCTCCGCAGCGTCGGCGGCCGGCGCAGTCTCGTCGAAGGTCATGAGATCCGCAGCCGGTTCCGAGATCACAGGCGCAGCCGAGGCGTGCGCCGGTGAGAATGGGGGCGACTCCGGCATGTCGAAATCCAGGAGGTCGTCAGCGGGCGACGGCTCTGCGGCAGCATCGAACGCGGGCATGGGATCGCCCTGCGGCGGAAGCGTCAGCCCATCATCCAGATCGAGCGGTTCAGAGGCCAGCAGATCGCCGGCAGGTGGCTCGAAGCCGGATCCTTCGAACCCGTCCAGGCGATCGACCTGCGCAGCAGGCGCAACGAACTCCGGGACGCCAGACTCCAGGGAATCGTCGAGCGGTAGTGCGCCTGCGACCTCACCCCGCGGCGCGACGAATTCCGCCGGCACGAGTCCGATGTCGGCGGACGGCGCTGCATCGGTGATGGACGCGGCTGCGGAGGTAGGTTCGAGCCCTTCCAGCGTGAAATCTGTGCTCTCGGAAGGCGGATCGAGATCCACGGCCACGTCGGAGCGAATGGCGGCCATGCCGGCAGGCAGCGTATCGTCGAGCGAGATGTCCAGCGGCTCGGGATCAGCGCTGCGCTCGAGAGCCGGCGGATCCAGGCGCGCCGATGGAGCGAAGGGCATGGCCGGTACGGCAGGTGGCAGGATCGGCAGCGCCGGCGGCTTCGACCCGACTTCAGTCGTCGGCTCGGTCGCTAGCGTCTGCGCGTCGCTGTCGCCCTCGGCCAGCAACGCCATGATCTCGTCGTTGCGCGGATCGGCCTCGAGCACGCGCTCGTACCACATGCGCGCGTTGCGTGCGTCGCCCTGACGGCTGGCAATGTCACCCAGATGCCGCAGCGCGATCAGGTTTTCCGGATCGAGCGAGAGCGCGGTTTCGAAGACGGTGCGCGCGTCGTCGAGACGCGCGGTCTCGAAGAGCGCCTGCCCGTAGACGATATGCCCGCTCATGTGGCCGGGCTGCTCCTGCAAGAACTCCTCGCAGATGAGGATGGCCTGCTCGAGGTCGCCCGACTTGCGAAACTCGTTCGCCAGCGGCGCGAAGTATCGACGCGGATTCTCGTCGAACTTCTTCTTGAGCTCGTCGATACGGGCAGTGCTGGCCATCAAAGCCTCGGTGGCGGCGCGAAGGCAGCGGTGGGAGGAAGGGTCAGAAGATATTCTAGGGGGTGGACAAGTCAATCAGAAGTGCGCGTCGCCCTTGATTTTAGGCCTTCCGACGGCGTACCTTTTCCGGCTTCCCCCTTCTCTTTTCAGCAGCTCGCAGGAGTCCTGCCTCGTGCTCCAAACCATGCGGAGCTCCGCCAAATTCGTCTTCTGGATTCTGGCGGTCGCATTCATCGGTGGCTTCCTTCTCGTCGAGACCTCCGGTCTCCTCGGCCGTGCCCCCGTCTCGCCCACCACCGCCGTCGCCTCGGTGAACGGTACGGACATTCTCTACACCCAGTGGCAGCAGCGTACCTCGCAGCTCGTGCAGCAGGAGCAGCAGCAGGGGCGGACCCTCACGGGCGACGACACGCGACGCCTGGAGAACCAGGCGTTCGACGAGATGGTCGCGCAGATCCTGCTGGAGCAGGAGTACAAGAAGCGCGGTATCGTGGTGTCCGACGACGAACTCCAGCAGTACGCTCGCTTCGCCCCGCCCGCCTGGGTGCGTAACGCGCCGGATCTGCAGACCGACGGGCAGTTCGACCTGAGCAAGTATCAGCGTCTTCTTGCCAGCGCACAGGCGCGCCAGTCGGGCCTGCTGGTGGCACTGGAGCAGTATTTCCGCACCGAGGTGCCGAAGGAGAAGCTGTTCGAGCAGGTGACGGCCGGGCTGTATGTGACCGACGCGGAGCTGTGGCGAAGCTGGCGTGATCTGAGCGATAGCGCCTCCATCAGCTATGTGGCGCTGCGACCAGTGGTCACGAAGGCCGACTCGGGCATCGCCGACAGCGAGTTGCGCAGCTACTACGATGCGCACAAGAGCCAGTTCGATGGACCCGGTCATGCCGTGATGCATGCCCTGTGGATTCCGCGTCTCGTGACGGCGGCGGACACCCAGGCGGTGCGGGCCCGTGCAGAGGCATTGCGCGCCGAGATCGCCGGCGGCACGAAGTTCGAGGATGTGGCCCGGCGCGAGTCGGCCGACACGGTGTCCGGCGCGCAGGGCGGCGATCTGGGCTCGGGCCCCGCCGCGCGCTTCGTTCCGGAGTTCTCCAAGGCGGCGGAAGCGCTGTCTCCCGGTCAGATCTCGCAGCCCGTGCTCACGCCGTTCGGCTATCATCTCATTCGTCTCGATTCGCGAAAAGGCGATACGCTTGGCCTGCATCACCTGCTGCTGCGCATCCAGCCGAGTGACTCGAACACCGCGCGCATCGACCGCGAGGCAGACAAGCTTGCGCGGCTGATCGATGGCACCGACCCGCGGAAGTTCGACGCGGCGGCCGCGTCGCTTGGACTCACGCCATTCGTGGTGAGAGCGCGCGAGAACGAGCTGGCGTCGTACAACAGCCGTTACGTACCCGGCGTGAGCGCATGGGCCTTCGGCGGTGCGAGTGTCGGTGAGACGAGCGACCTGATCGACGCCGACGATGGCTACTACGTGGCCCGTCTCGACTCCCTGATGCCCGGGGGGCAGAACTTCGACGCGGCACGAGGCGCGGTACTCGCGCGCGTGTCGGCCGAGCATGCGCTCGAGCGCCTCATGAGCCCAGCCAAGGCGATCAGCGATGCGGCGCGTGCAGGAACTCTCGAGGCAGCAGCGAGCGCGGCTGGAAAGACCGTGGAGAATACGGGTTTCACCAGTCGCGCGGGTGCTTCGGACAAGATGGGGATGCTCGGGGAGGCGATCGGCGCGGCATTCGTGGCTCCGCTGAACACCGTGGGAGCTCCCGTCCGCCAGTCAGATGCGGTTTACATCACGCGCACCGATGCGCGGAAGCCTGCCGACAAGCAGACCTTCGAGGCGCAGAAGGCCGCGCTGCGCTCGCGCCGTCTGGAGCAATTGCGCCAGGCGCGGGTGCAGATGTTCCTGGATGACCTCCGAAAGGGTGCCTCGATCAAGGACAAGCGCAAGGAGATCAACGAGCAGCTCAGGCGGCAGTCCGCCACCTGAGCCTCGGTCACGGCCTGGCCGATTGAATGACGAAGGGCCTCCCGAGGCAGTCCGGGAGGCCCTTCGTCCATTCGTCGTGCAGCAGGCCGATCAGATCAGGCGCTTCGGCTCCGGGTGGACATCGTCAGCAGCAGCCGTCTCGCGGCGAATCACCGGCTCTCCCGCACCCAGGCGAGGCTCCACACGCGGCTCGGGCTCCGAGATGGACCGCTCCACATCGTTGACATTCTTCTTGAACTCCCGGATACCCTTGCCGAACGAGGCACTGATTTCCGGAATGCGCTTGGCGCCGAACAACACGAGTACGATGACCAGAATGACCATCAACTCGCCCATACCCAGGTTGCCGAACATATAAGCTCCTTAGAAAAGCGATCTGGCGATGAGATATGCAATGAGCACGCCGAGCAGACTCAGAAGACTGACATCGAGCGCTACGGGACCGAGGGAGAGCTTCAGGATCACGAGATCCATCGTAACCGGCCCCAGCGACGGCGTGACTCCGGTGGTGAAGAACTCCTTCACCGCGCCCGGCGGGAGAAAACGCCGAGCCACCTGGGTCAGTGCGCCTCCGACCACGAAGCCGATGGCGAGAGTGACAGCATGAAACACCGGACGACGTCCGGAAGATCCGCGAGAGGCCATCAGGACCGCCGGTCTGTGACGTAGAGGATGGCGTCGGCGAGCGCTGCGCGCGCCGACGTATCGGGCAGGGATGCCAGTGCGTCTTCCGCTGCCCGCGCGAACTGCTCACCACGGCGGCGTGCGGCGTCGATCCCGCCAGCCTCCGTCACCAGCGCCACCACTTCGGCGATCTGCATTGACGAGGGCTCATCGGTGGCGAACAGGGCGTCCACACGTTGCCGGGCTGAAGCGTCGAATTCCGGGAGGGCCAGAATGAGCGGTAGCGTGACCTTGTGTTCGCGCAAGTCGAGTCCAGACGGCTTTCCCGTGACACTCGCTGTTTCGGTGTAGTCGAGAATGTCATCGGCCACCTGAAACGCCATGCCCAGGCGTTCGCCGTACCGCGCCAGCGCCGCGCGATGGCGCGCCGCACCGCACAGCGCACCGGTCTCGCAGGAGGCACTCAGGAGGGACGCGGTCTTCGCCTGGATGAGCGCGTCGTAGTCGTCTACACCAAAGGTGAGCGCGTCGACGGCGCTGAGTTGCCGCATCTCGCCCACCGTGAGTTGCGTGGAGACGCTCGTGAGCACGCGCAGGAGCTCGATGTCACCCAGCTGCACCAGTGCCTCGAGGGCGCGCGAGTACAGAAAGTCACCCATGATGACGCTCACCTGGTGACTGAACAGCGAGTTCACGGTGGGCAACCCGCGGCGGAGCGCCGAGTGGTCCACGGAATCGTCGTGTACGAGCGACGCGAGATGCATCAGCTCCAGCACGGCGGCGAGCGTGATGGCACGTTCGTCCGGCGCGTCATCGGTGGCGCTCGCCAGCAAGGCAAGCGTGGGGCGGAACATCTTGCCACGCATCTGCAGCAGATGACCGCTCACCTGTTCGATGAGCGGAAGGTCGGCGGTGACAATGCGGCGCATCTCTTCGATCACCTGCTCGAGCCGCGCCGACACCGGTGCCTGGATCTCCGCAAGCGCGGCAGTCATTGGCGTGCGCGCATGCGCGGCCGCAGCGCTCATCGTGCAGCGCCCTCGGCGGCGGAGAGCCGCTCGCCAATGTCACGGAACTGGATGTCGACGACGAACACCCGTGAATAATACTCCACGGCCTGCGCGTGCTGGCCTCGTTCTTCGGCGGCGCGGCCGAGAAGATAGAGTACCCCCACCAGCTGGTTGTCACCCAGTCCGCCGTCGGACAGCGCGCGGGAGAGGATGGTGGCGGCCATGGGATAGTGCTTCTTGTCCATGAAGCACTGGCCGAGCATCTCGTACGTGGGCACCCGGTTGCTGGGAGCGCGCAGCGCCTTCTGGAACTCGGCGATCGCCTCGTCCACCAGGCCCATTTCCTTGAACGCCACTCCAAGATCGTAGTGGCTCTGATGATCCTCGTCCTCCACGTTCTCGGCGATGCCCTGCTTGAACTTGCGCAGCATCTCCTGAAAATCGGCCTCCTCGTCGCCGGAGGGCTCCTTCTCCTCCACGATCATGCGCGTGTCCTTCGGCGCCTCATCGTCGCGCAGCCAGTCGCCGAGGTTCACAAAGCCCTCGTCGTCGGGGCGTGGCCCCGGGATCGCCGCCGTCGAGGTGCCCTGGGAGGGCCGGATCACAGCGGACGACGGACGCTGCCGTGCGGCGGCCGTCGGGGCCGGCTCCTCGATGGCGGGGAAGCTCTCCAGCGCGGTCTGCGCGCGCAGGTCGTCCGGTGAGAGATCGATCACCCGCTGGTAGATCGCACGGCTCTTGTCCACCTGCCCTGCGCGGAACAGTGCGTCGGCCAGCTCGAGGTACGCGTCGATCAAGCGCCCGCCCTCGTTCGTCCGGAAGGCGTACTCCACCCGCTTCTGATGGTGGCGCACCGAGTCGGGATGCAGCAACACGATCTCATCGGCGATCTTCGCTGCCGACACCAGATCGTCGCCGCGTTCGAAGCCCACCATGGCCACTTCGAGCTCGCGCAGTCCACCTTGGCGATCGCCGGACTCCAGCATCGTTTCCGCGAGACGGCGCCGCAGGCCGAAATCCTCCGGCGCATCGTCCACCAACGCCTGCAGCAGCTCCACCGACTGTTCGGCCATGAGCGTCGAGCTGCGCCGTGCGGCGGGTGGCGTGGGGATGATGGCGAGCTCGGGATCGGTGAGCCGGAGATCATCTTCCTGCGATTCGTGATCATCGTCCGGATCGGCGGGCGTGTCCTCAAATGACTCGCTCGCGGGGGGCGACACTGGTTCGAGGCTACGTTCCGCTTCGCCCGGCATCGGCAGCTCGAAGTCCAGCAGCGGCAGCGTGTCGCTCGAGTCGTCGATGTCCGTCGCATCGGCAGACTCCGATGCGTCGTCGCCCGGCATGAACAACTCCAGGTCCCCACCGATCACGTCGTGCTCGTCGTCGTCCTCCACCGTCGCCGCGTCATCGTCGACCAGCATGGGCAGGTCGTCGGTGAGCATGGGAAGGTCGTCCGAGCGTATCGGCAGATCGTCCGCGAACATGGGCAGATCGTCCGTGAGCATCGGGAGCTCGCCCGGTGGTGACGCGAACTCGTCCTCGCTGCCGACGTCAGCGTCGAAGTCCATGTCGAGCAGCTCTGGCGCCTCGGCCGACTCCCCTCTCGGGAGATCGAAGTCCACGAGCAGCTCATCGGCCACCGACGGATTCGCGACGGGTGGTGTGAAGCTCGTGGGTTCGAAATCCAGGAGGCTTCCACTCGCCATCGCGGCGCTGTCGCCGCCGAGCGACGTCGTTTCGAGTCCATCGAGCAGTCCGCTGTCGATCGGGAGCGCTCCCGGTTCGGTGTGGTCCTCGACCTGGGTGATCGCGTCGAGGACTGCCGGCTCGAGCGAGGGCATCTCGAGCAGCTCCGGCTCGGGCGGAGGCGCCGGGCGAGCGGGAGACGCTGAGGCTGGTGCCGCTGATGCGGGGGCTGATGCCGGTGCTGATGCTGCCGGTACTGCTGGCGACAAACCGGATGCGACGCGCGGCTGCTCACCCGTATCGAGGATATCCAGTCCGTCCACCGCGCGACGCATCGCGCTGTGCGCGCGTCCGCGAGTCGCGTCGCCCAGATCCAGGAACACGAGTCCGCCGCCCTCTGCGGCGGCGCTTGTGCTCCCGGTACGCGGCTCTGCGCTGGGATCGATGGCCTTCATGCGGTCGAATGCTGCACGGGCCTCGATCTCCCGTCCCTCCTGCGCGTAGCGCTCGTGCAGGAGCTGGAGCTGTTCGATCGCCTCGGCCTTGCGGTCCTTCTTTGCGAGCTGCTCGGCCAGCATCAGGCGTATGTCGTCCTGATCCGGACAGAGGTCGGCGAACTCCTTCAGCGCGCGGAAGGATTCGTCGATCTTGCCAACCTGCTGCATCCGGTCGGCGTACTCGAGAAAGTTGACCTTCGCGTCGCTCTTGAACCCCTTCTGCGCGCTGATCTTCCCGAGCTTGTAGTAGACACTCGCGCGGCCGGGCGAGCTGCGGAGAATCTTGTTGCAGAGGGCGATGGCGTTGTTGAAGAAGCCGCCCTCCGCGTATCGATCAACCGCCTGCTCGTAATAGTCCACCGCATCGGCGGTGTTGCCCTGCTTGAGGTACAGGTCGCCCACACGATTGTAGAGCGCGACGTCCACGTCGTCATCGGACGCGCTGTAGCCGTCGAGGATCCCGACGTAGATCGCCAGAGCCTTGTCGAACTGCTTCTTGAGCTCGAGTTCAGCGGCCTTCTTCTTGAGCTTGACGACGTCGGGCATCAGCGAGGGCAGGCTCCACGAGAAGGCGTCCCCTGCCTCTCGGGAGACGGGGAGTCAGCGTGCAAAACCTAGTGTTAAGTCATGGTCGTGACAAGGTTTGCCACGTGCCCAGGAGCGTGTGCACCACCCCCGTCCGTACCAGTACGGCAGCTCGCGCACATCCGTTGCCGGCCAGAGGACCAGATCCGCCGAAAAGCCCGGCGCAATCTGGCCGGTTGTCTCCGCCAGTCGGAGCGCTGCAGCCCCATTCACAGTGGCGGCGGTCAGCGCCTCTGCAACGCTCATCCGCAACTGGCTCACGGCCAATGTGAGAATCAGGGGAAAGTTCGTGGTGGGCGAGGTGCCGGGATTGAAGTCGGTGGCGAGGGCCACGGATACGCCGGCGTCGATGAGCCGGCGCGCGGGCGCCTGCCGGGTGCGCCCGAGAAAGAGCATCGTCCCCGGCAGCAGCGTTGCGACGGTGCCGGCAGCGGCGAGCGCGGCGATGCCGGCGTCGCTCACCGCGGCAAGATGATCCGCGGAGGTCGCATGGAGCGAGGCGGCCAATTCGGCCGCCCCTCCCGACTCCAGCTCGTCCGCATGCAGCTTGATGCCCAGACCCGCGCCGCGCGCTGCCGCGAGAATTTCTCGCGACTCGCTCACGGTGAAGACGCCCGGCTCGCAGAAGACGTCCGCGAAGCGGGCGAGTGATGCGGCGGACACCTGCGGCAGCATCTCCTGCACGATGAGCTCGATGTACTCGCGCCGCCCATGGGGACGCCCGCGGTACTCGTGCGGAATCTCGTGCGCCCCCAGGAAGGTGGGAATCAGGCGCATGGGCAGCGCCTCGCCGAGGCAGCGGATCACGCGCAGCGTCCTGATCTCGTCATGCACCGTGAGTCCGTAGCCGGACTTCACCTCGACCGTGGTCACGCCACTCGCCGCGAGCGCTCGCAATCGCGGTACGGCGAGTGCGAGCAGTTCGTCATCCGACCGTGTCCGAAGGTCGGCGACAGAGGCGTGGATGCCGCCACCGCGTCGCGCTATCTCCATGTAGTCGACGCCGGCGGCGCGGAGCTCCTGTTCCTCGAAGCGCGGGCGGCCGAAGACGGCGTGCGTGTGCGAGTCCACGAAGCCCGGTGTGAGCACGCCACCGTCCGCGTCGACCACCTCGGCGTTCGGGTAGCGGGCCAGGATGTCGCGTTCGGGTTCCACGGCGAGAATGCCGGTGTCATCGAAGGCCACAGCGACATCGGTGAGGATCTCCAGCTCCGACATCTCGGGCCCGCGACGTGCGCGTGCAGGGCCGCGAGCCGTCACCACCTGCGCGCAATTGTGCACGACGGTGACGCTCACGCGGGCATGCGCGCAGTGCCCATCACGTCGCGCACGCGCGACAGCCGCAGCGGGGCCTGCGCTTCCCCGCGGCAGGCATAGAAGCAGGCATTGCACGCGATCGGCTCATACTTCTGGAAGTCGCGCCAGTGGAAATCAGTGGGGAAATCCGGGCAGCGTTTCACATGTCCCGTGGGGTCGATGTGAATGGTGCGCTCTCCGGCCCGGCAGGGTTCGTTCAGTGTCCCTGCGGTCCACTGCGGAATGCGCTCCAGGTAGGCATCGGAGTTGGTGATCACGCCGCGACGAGCGCGCTTGAAGGCCAGCAGCTCGCGGACGGTGGACTCGAGGTGGACCTGCTGCGGGGCACCCAGGCGATGCACGGCGTTGCCATTCTTGCCGTCGGTGTACACGCTGAAGTTCACGCCGCATCCCAGCGATGCCGCGCGCGCCACGATCGGCATCAGTTCATCGAGGTTGTCGTCCTTGATCACCGTGTTGAAGCGGATGTTGTCGACACCGGCGGCGCGCATGCCATCCACCGCGGCGAAGATGCGCTCCGTGAGACCCGGGATTCCGCGAGCCGTGTCATGGCGGCCATCCAGGTAATCGAGCGAGATGTTGAACTGATGGATCCCGGCGTCGCGGAGCGAGAGGGCCCGCTGGACGGTAAGCATGCCACCATGTGTAATCAGCGTGGTATACTTGAGGCGTACCTCAGCGTCTACCGCCGCCACGAGATCCTCGAGGTCGCGACGCATCAGCGGCTCACCGCCGGTAAAGGTCACGAGCATCGGATTGAAGTGCCGCGCCGCATCGGCGAAACTCGTCAACTCGTGAGCCTTGGCCTCCGCTGGCGTCTTCCAGTAATCGCAGAAGCCGCAGCGCGCGTTGCAACGCATCGTGACTTCGAAGTGCACCAGCAGGGGCCGCCGGCGCGCCGCCATCCATCCGTACTTGGCGAGGAAGAGCGGCACGTGCCACGGCTTGAAGCGCGAGGAGAGCACTAGCGGTTCATCGGAATCACGAGCCCTGCGCGCCGCGCCGTCTCGTGCGCCGGTTCGTATCCGGCATCGGCATGACGGATGACCCCGATGCCGGGATCATTCGTGAGTACGCGTTCGAGGCGTTCGCGCATGGCATCGGTACCGTCGGCGACGATCACCTGCCCTGCGTGCAGCGAGTTGCCGATGCCCACGCCACCGCCGTGATGAAAGGAGACCCACGACGCGCCGCTGGCCACGTTCAGCAGCGCGTTCAGGATCGGCCAGTCGGCCACGGCGTCGGTGCCGTCGCGCATGCCCTCGGTTTCGCGGAAGGGCGAGGCCACGCTGCCCGTGTCCAGGTGATCGCGCCCGATCGCGATGGGTGCAGACAGTTCACCACGCGCGACGAGGTCGTTGATCGCCACGCCAAATTGCGCACGATCGCCCTGCCCCAGCCAGCAGATGCGGGCCGGGAGTCCCTGGAAGGCGATGCGTTCGCGCGCCAGTTCCAGCCAGCGCCGCAGATGCTCGTCGTGCGGGAACAGCTCCAGTGCCAGCGCGTCCGTGCGCGCGATGTCCGCCGGCTCACCCGACAGCGCCACCCAGCGAAAGGGACCCTTGCCCTCACAGAACAACGGCCGGATGTATTCGGGGATGAAGCCCGGAATCCGGAACGCGTCCGACACGCCGGCGTCGAGCGCCACGGTGCGGATGTTGTTGCCGTAATCGAATGTGATGGCACCGGCGTCCTGTAGCGCGCGCATGGCCCGCACATGGCGCACGGCGGTGGCCGTGCTGCGGGCGATGTAGTCCGCCGGATCGCGCACGCGGAGTTGATCGGCCGCGTCCAGCGACATGCCGTCAGGGATGTAGCCTTGCAGCATGTCGTGAGCGCTCGTCTGATCCGTGAGCACATCCACCGTGATGCTGCGCGCCGCGAGCGCTTCCAGCGCCGGCGCCGCGTTCATCACCACGGCGATGCTCTCCGCACGACCGGCGCGCCGGCTCGCGTCGGCCCGCACCAGACCGTCCTCGAGCGAGGCCGCCTTGTAATCGCAGTAGCGCGTGCTGATGCGGCGGTCGATGCGAGACTCATCAACCTCGAAGGCGAGAACGGTTGCGCCGTGCATCGTGGCGGCGAGCGGCTGTGCGCCACCCATGCCCCCGAGCCCGGCGGTGACCACCAGGCGACCTGAGAGCGTTCCACCGAAGTGACGGCGTGCGACGGCTCCGAAGGTCTCGTACGTGCCCTGCACGATCCCCTGCGAGCCGATGTAGATCCACGAGCCGGCAGTCATCTGCCCGTACATCATGAGTCCCTGTCGTTCGAGCTCGCGAAAGTGATCCCAGGTGGCCCAGCGGCCCACGAGATTGGAGTTGGCGATCAGGACGCGCGGAGCACCGGCATGCGTGCGAAACACCCCCACCGGCTTGCCGCTCTGCACCAGCAGTGTCTCGTCATTCTCCAGAGCGCGCAGCTCGGCGACAATGGCGTCGAATGCCGCCCAGCTGCGCGCGGCGCGCCCGGTTCCCCCGTACACCACCAGCTCGTCCGGCCGTTCGGCCACGTCCGGATCCAGGTTGTTCATCAGCATGCGCAACGCCGCCTCCTGCGCCCAGCCCTTGCAGGAAATCGTTGTACCGCGCGGCGCACGCACGGTGCGCGCACCGGCCGTGAACGAGTGGTCGCTCACTGCTCGCCCCCCGACGCGAAGTGACCGTCATCGATGGCCTGCGCCAGTGCCGTGATGTCACCCGACAGCACCCGATCGTCCCGCAATGGTTGCACGAGCGCGCGGACCTGTCGCAGTCCTGCCGCCGCGCCTCGGCCCGGCCGCAATGGAGCGCGGAACTCCAGCCCCTGCGCGGCGCACATCAGCTCGATCGCCAGCACATGACGCAGATTCATGATGATGCGACGCAGCTTCCACGCAGCCCCCATCGCCATCGGTACCACATCCTCCTTGCTGCCATCGGTGGGAATGGTGTCGACGCTCGCGGGGTGCGATAGCCCCTTGCATTCGCTGGCCAGCGAGGCCGCCGTCACCTGCGCCATCATGAAGCCGGAGTTCACGCCCGCGTCGGGGCTCAGAAAGGGCGGAAGCCCCTGATTGAGATCCGGATGCACGAGGCGGTCGATGCGCCGTTCCGACATCGTCGCCAGGTTCGTCATCGCAATCGCGAGAAAATCCAGCGCCATCGCCACGGCCTGCCCATGGAAGTTCCCCCCGCTGAGCAGCTCGCCGGTATCAGCGAATACCAGCGGATTGTCGGTGGCGGCGTTCAGCTCGCGCCCGATCACCCCCGCGCAGAAGTCGATGGCGTCGAGCACCGGACCGTGCACCTGCGGCATGCACCGGAGCGCATAGGCGTCCTGCACTCGGCGATCTCCTTCACGGTGCGACTCACGAATCTCCGAGTCGGTGAGCAGATGTCTCAGCAGCGCCGCGCTGGCTGCCTGTCCGAGCTGCCCGCGCACCTCCTGGATGCGCGGGTCGAAAGCCTCGGGGGTGCCGAGGAGTGCTTCGAGCGACATCGCACCGGCCACATGGGCAATGCGCCACAACCGATGGGCATCGACCACTGCCAGCGCCGCGATGGCGGTGTGGGCCTGCGTACCGTTGATGAGCGTGATCCCTTCCTTGGGACCCAGCGTGACGGGTTCGATACCGAGCGCGCCGAGCACCTCCGTCGTGGGCCGGAACTCACCGTTGTGACAGAGCGTGCCTTCGCCGATGATCGCCAGCGCCAGATGCGCGAGTGGTGCGAGATCTCCACTCGCGCCCACGCTCCCCTGCTCCGGCACCGGGGGATACACGCCGGCATTCAGCATCGAGGAGAGGGTATCGACAAGGAGTGGACGAGCGCCGGAGAATCCCTTGGCCATCACATTGGCGCGGAGCAGCATCATCGCCCGCGTCTCCCGCTCGTTGAGTAGCGGCCCCACCCCGGACGCATGGCTGCGTACGAGGTTCACCTGCAACTCGGCCAGCCGGGCTCTCGGGATCACGACGTCGGACAGCTTGCCGAAACCAGTGGTGACGCCATAGGCCACGCGATCACCCTCGACGAGCCGCGTGACCACGTCGTTCGCCTGCATCATGCGCAATCGCGCCGCGTCGGCCAGCTCCACCGCCGCACCCTCGCGCGCCACAGCCACGACGTCGTCGAGGCGCAGGGAGTATCCATCCAGGCGGACTGTGGTCATGCGCGCAATGTCAGGGCCGCACCGGCCGGATTCAAGGGCGCGCCAGGGGCAGCACGCGGGCTATCGCAGTCCTTCGTTGCGATAGGTGGACTTGCGATAGTCGAACTTCAGCTCGGGCTCGGCCTTGAGCGACACGAGGAAGCTGAAGGCGAAACTTCCATTGGCCGACTGCGTGAATCCGAAGATCGCGCGCCAGTCATGGAGGTCGCGCTGCAGCGAGACGATCTGCGAAGCGAAGTCGTGCGTGACGAAATCGAACTGTGACTGCCATGTGGCCGCCCAGTGCTCCGTGAGATCCAGGCTCAGGTTCGAACTCAGTGAGGTGACGGGCGGGGTAAGGAAGATCGGAGACCCGACCGTGCCCGAGGTGATCGGACGATCCGGTGCCGGATTCAGCTGCTCCCGCCGGACGCACTGCTCGTACGCGGCACGCAGGACGGGCGTGTTGAACTGCTGGCAGCGAACTGTGGGATCAAAGGCAATCACATTGCTCGCATTGCCGGCGAGCGGACGCTGACGCGACGACGAGAAGTTGAGTGACGCTTCCCACCCCTTTGTGTTCGTGGGGAGGAATGCCGCCGAATGCGCGCCTCGGCCTGCCACCGGCTGCGACGCGACCTGGCGTGCATATCGCTCGTCGGGCAGTGGGTCGTTCCGCCCCGCATTCGGGATCGAGAGGGGAACGGCCTTGCCGAACAGCCGCGAAAAGACTGCGAAGGGATTGGCCGTCCGGCTGAACGAGAAGGACGCCGTGATTCGCTCCCTGAATGGAGCAAACCGTGCCGAATCGCTCAGCGTGGATCCCTCGAACAACGAGTAGTCGACGCCAACATCAAAGCCGGGGAGCAGGTCGGATTTCGCCGTGTAGCCGAACGAGGACGTCGTGAGGCCCCGGATGGCCGACCCGGCCGCATGCGCGCGCTCGAAATCGTACGAGAGCGACGTGAAGTTGAGCGAGAGGATCTTGAGCTTGTCGCCGAGCTCGGGATTGGAGTCGTTCGGACTCTTCGTCTTTGCTTCGATGTTCGTGTTCAGCCCGAAGCTGATGGCGTTCTGACGCAAGCCCCCGAAATAGGCGAGGCCGCCATTCCTGTTGAACCTGGTGCGGCCGAGCGCAGTGAGAAAGTCGTTGCTCACGTCGTGCGCCGGCGCGTACGAGTACGAGACCGAGGGCGAGATCGCGTGCCGAAAGCGCGAGAAGGGGCCAAAGCCGTTGAACAGGCCATACACCGTCGGCGATGCCGACAGCGAGAAGGTCGGCCGCTTGGACTGGCTCACCCACTGCCCGCCCGTTCGCTCATTCCGGACCGCAAACGCAGACCCATCCACATTCTCGAACGACAGCGATGGGGCGAGATTGAAACGGTTGGAGCCCAGTGGCGGCAACGTGAACGACGGAACCCAGTTGAACTCCGTCCGGTATGTGGTGGAGTAGATCCGCTCCGATTCCTGCGCGGTGAGGACATCGGTCACGATCTCGCGCTCCGGAAAGTCGTTCCGTGCAGAGTTGAGCGAGAAGCTGTTGCCGATGTTGTAGCCGAAGATCGTCAGCGGAGTGTTCACACTCAGCGATGACGTATACGCGCTGCGCCGCAGCGTATCGCCGCGAGTGGAGTCCAGCCCGGCCGCCGTCTTCACTGCAGTCTGCAGCAGGCCAAGACTGGTTGGCTGATCGATCCCCAGCGATTGCGTGGAACTGTAACTCAGACTCGGCGTCCAGCTGAGTGCAGTACCAAGACTGAGCGGGCTGGTGGTGAAGTTCACCGTGGGGAAACTGCGATCCAGCAGGGTGCGGCCGGGATACTGCTTCTGGGAGCCGCCGAGTGAGAGCTGGGCCGGCCCGAGCTTCTGCTGGTAGTTGGCCTGCGACGAGATGGTCGCGATGGCCGCGTACGGATTCACCGTCGTGAGGCGCTGCAGCTGCGTGTTGGTGGCGTAGTTGATGTTCGTGGTGAGGCTGGAGTTCCGCGTGAAGTTCTCCTGGTGCCGCCACGTCACCGCTGTATTGCGCGAGGTCGCCTGCCGGGTCTGACTCAGTGCGAGCGTGCCGGTCGTGAACCGCTCGAGCCACTTGTAGTTCACCTCGCCGGTGTACCGCATGAAGCCGGCATCGCCGCTGATGGCCTCACCCGCGCCACTCCGCCAGTCCAGCGAGACCTGGGAATCCAGGTAGTTGCTGAGCGCGAAGTAGTATCCGAGCCCCTCCACGCTGCGGCGATAACTGGGACTGTTCCGCACGATGTCGCTCACGCCGACATTCGGCGCCAGTAGCCCCGAATGCCGCCCGCTGCGCACGTCCTGAAAGAGAAAGGGCAGCCAGAGGACGGGCACATCGCCGATGTACAACACGGCCGGCCGCGCCACGACAAATGACCCGGTGCGCTTGATCTCGTTGGCCTTGAAGTAGTAGTCGGGGATGGAATCATCGCACGACGTGACTGCGCCGTCCTTCACGTAGTACACCGCACTGTTCGCGCTCACGGCGTTGGTGGAGTCACCTACGCCGGCGTTTGCAGGCAGCACGGCCTTCACTTCTTCGCCGGTGATGTACAGCGTCTCGCCACTCTGCGGAATCGATGTGCGGACACCGCGCACCGTCGCGCTGCGGCTGGCAATGTCATACGTCCCCGATCCTCGGCTGATGATGGGGGCCTGTCCAGGAACCACGAACACATTCCGCCCGTTCGGGTCGGCCTGCACCTGCACCGTGCTACCGGTGCCGCCGTAGATGATCCGATCGGATTTCACCACCTGGGAGTCGCCGCGCTGCAGGATCGCCTGATTGGTGAGCCGGATGGCCTGCGTCACCGCATCGAACGAAATGGTTTCGCTCTGATAGCGCGTGGCGGTGTACCCCGGCAGCGCCAGGAGCCGCTGCATCACCGAGTCGGGCGCCGCGAAGTTCGCCGTGAGCGACGTGTCGGCACGAAGGGTGGTGTCCCTGCGGGTCAGGGTGTCGGGACGTACGCGTAGCGAGTCACGGCGCGCAGGCAGCGTGTCGCGCGCGATGACAGCCCCGGCGGACGGGCGCGGACGCGGTGCGACCTGCGCTTCCGCTGCTCCACCCACCATCCCGAACGCGAGGACGATGGGCAGCCATCGTCCCGCCGCGGAGATCACGCCCCTGCCCCCATCATCTGATCATCGTCGGGCGGCTCGGCCAGCCGTCGCGCTTCGCGCTTTCGGAACACCATCCACGACAGCACGATGCTGAACTCATACAGCAGGTAGAGCAGCACCGTGAGCACCATGTTCGTCACGAAGATGTCACCCGGCGTGATGAACGCCGCCACGACGAACGAGCCCACCAGCGCATGCTTGCGGAATTTCGACAGGAACTTGGGATTCACGATGCCGAACGCGGACAGGATCAACACCACGATCGGCAGTTCGAACACCGCACCGATGGCCAGCACCAGCGCCGTGACGAACCCGAAATACTCGTTCGCCGAAATCATCTGGTCGAACGCGTCGTCACCGATCCCGGTGAGAAAGCGGAGCGTCATTGGCAGCACGAGATACCACGCGAGCGCGGCACCCGCCACGAACAGCAGTACCGCGCCAATGATCACGGGAACGGCCACCCGCTTCTCGTGCCGGAGCAGCGCAGGAGACAGGAACGCGTAGACCTGATAGATGACCATCGGGAGGGCGACGATGATCCCGCCGATGAGCGCCACCTGCATGATGATCGAGAATCCACCGCCGGGATGCGTGTTCATCAGGCGACGGCCGTGCAGGTACGGAAGGATGGGCGACTGCAACCAGTGCAGGAGCGGACCCTCGAACCTCACCAGCAGCACGAACGCGATGATGACGCCAACGACGAGCGCGCCCAGCGACCAGATGATTCGCCACCGCAATTCCTCGAGATGATCGAGGAATGGCATCTCTCCCGTCGGGGGCCGTACTACCGATTCCGCCATGACCTATCGATTCAACGAACGCAGTTGCTCGCGCGCCAGCGCGGACTCGTCCGACTGTGGAAACTCCTTGATCACCCGCTCGAACGCCGATCGCGCCGCCGTGGCCTGCCCCGCGGCTCGCAGCCGGAGCCCTCGCTTTTACCGCGCCGTCGCCGCGCGCGGCGACTTCGGATACCGCTGCAGCACGAGACGGTATACCGAATCCGCGGCCACCTGGTTCCGCTCCGTCACATACGTCTCGGCTATATAGATCATCGCTTCGGGCGCATCTTCAGAGGTGGGATAGGTACGCAGCAACTCCTCGAACCCCGATCGGGCCACGGTGGGACTCCCACGCCGCAGCTGGTCCACCGAGCCCTGAAAGAGCTGCGCGGGACCAGGCGCGCCAGCGTTGGCTGGCGCCGTCGCCGGTGCCGAACCCGCTGCGGCGCCCGCGGGAGCGCCAGCTCGCTCCTCCAGCGACGCGCGCAGTTCCTGCAGCCGGCGCTGGCTCTGTCCGCTCAGCTCCTGGATCTGCAGGATCTGACGGCCCATCTCGTAGTGATCCGTCTGCACGTCGCTCTGGAGCCGCGCCATTCGCGCGCTCACCACGCGCAGCGAGTCGGCCGTGCTGGAGAGCTGCGCAAGCACCTGCTCCACACGCGCCCGCTGCTGCGCATCGGACTGTGCCGATTGCTGCTGAAGTGCGCGAATGTCGGTCTGCAGCAACGCCACGTCACCCTTCGACGCGAGACATCCACCGAAGAGCAACGTGACGAGCAGGCACGCGCCGGAGCGCAGGCGAATCATCAGCGGGGCCGCGACAGCGGACCGTTCACCGACACCTCGAACTCGGCGCGCCGGTTCTGCGCGTAAGAGCCCTCGTCGGTCCCCGTCGCCAGTGGCTCGGAGTCGCCAAGGCTCTGAGTCGAGAGGCGAGATTCGGCGATGCCCTTGCCAACGAGATACCGCTTCACGGTGGCCGCGCGCCGCTGGCCCAGCGCCAGGTTGTACTCGGCGGTGCCCCGTTCGTCGGTATGCCCGATGATGGCGAGGGCGATGCCCGGATTCGCCAGCAGGATCGGCGCCTTGGCCTCCAGCACTGCCCGCGCATCGTCGCGCAGCGCGTCGCGATCGTAATCGAACTGCACCCGCTGCGAGAGCGCCGCGGAGAGCTCGGCCTGCAGCCGCTGCATATCGGCGGCGGCGGTCGCGGCGGCGCGATTGGCGGCGTCGATCGAATCGGCGCGACGCTGGGCGACGTTGGCAGCAGCAATGGAATCGGCGCTGCGGCGTGCAGCATCCACGTCCACCGTCACCTCGGCGACCGGAGCAGTCTCCGGCTTCTTGCGGCACGCGGCCAGCGAGAGCAGCGAGGCGGCGGCGATCACGAGATGTGCTGTCTTGCGACGGGTCATGCAGGTCTCCGGAAGTGAGAGGGGGCCAGCGGTGACTCGGACGTTCATTCGGGAGCAAGCCGGGGCGACCACGCTGGCAGGCGAACACTCGCCCCCCGCGTGAGCTGTCGCGACCGACCAGTGTCGACGTCGAGTACCCACAACTGCCTTGCGCCACCACGGGTCGACACGAACACGAGATGTCGCCCATCGGGTGACCATGACGGATCCTCGTTGCGACCGTCGCTCGTCAACTGCCGGAGCGAACGGTCGCGCAGACTCACCGTCATGAGCTGAAAGATACCACCGAGCCGCGACTGGAACGCGACCGAACGTCCATCCGGCGACCAGTCCGGATTGGCGCGGTACGCATCCTCGCCGAAGGCGAGCGGTGTGAGCAGATCGGCATTCGTGCCGTCGGCATCCATCGTGTAGATCTCGGGATGTCCGATACGGCCGGACATGAACGCCACCTTCCGGCCATCGGGACTGTAGATGGGACGCACATTGTCACTGCCACGTCCTACGGAGATGCGGCGCGGAATGCCCCCCGCGACGGGCACGGTGTAGATGTCCGTACCGTCGTCCACACCATGCGCGAAGCTGACGCTGCCACCGTCCGGCGTGAATGTCGGAGAGACGTAGACGCCGCTCCCCGTCGCCACGGTGCGCACCCCTCCGCCGTCGGCGTTCTGCACCACGACGGACGCCGGGCGCAACAGCACATACGTGATCTTCCTCCCCGTGGGGCTCCAGCGCCCGGACATCAGCGGCTGCACCGGCGTCACCGGTTGCAGTTGCTCCCCATCGCTATCCACCACCCAGAGCCGTCGCCCGCGCTCGAACAGCACACGCGTGCTGGCGATTCCGCGCACCCCGGTGAGGGATTGCTCCAGGTCATCGGACAGACTGTGAACGGCCAGACGCCAGCGCCGGGTGTCATCCACCGCCGGCGCCACGTAATCGTGCACGAGTGCCGTCTGGCGCGTGACCACGTTGTACACGGCGAGATGCAGTCCGCCCGGCGTGGGTGTGAGCTGCACGGCCGCCGCCGCCCCGAGGCGGGCCAGCAGCGCCCAGTTGGGCAGATCTCCGCGGGTGGAAGCGCCGAGCGCTGCGTCGTCCAGCCGGATCACGTTCACGCGATCGCCGAAGTCCAGATCTCGCGACACGATGGCGCGCAGCGAGTCCGCGCCGGGACCGCTTACCGGAAGCACCACCACACCCGGCCGGGCGCCCGGCGAGTACGACAGACCGATGCGCACACCGCGAGTGGTGTCCTGCGCGTGTCCCCGAGCAGGGATCAGTGCGAGACACAGCGCGAGGGCAGCACGGAGCGAAGGTCGAGGCATCAGCGAATGAGGCGAGGGTCGAAGCTGAAAATCACCGGCAGCACGTCATCAGTGAAGCCCTGCGGCAGAGGGCCGAACGCCCGGGCCTGCGCGGCCGCGTCCACGGCCCCCATCGCTTCGGTATCGAATGCGTAGACGCCGGAGCGGGACTGCAGCCGAAGTCCCGCAATGGAGCCGTCCCTCCGGATCAGGAACGCCACCTCGGCGCGCAACGTGCCCGGGTTGCCCGGTGAGAAGCGCAGGGCGATCTGGCGCACCACATTCTGCAGGTACCCGGGGAACGGGAACTCGATCCCCTCGATGTTCACGTTCGCGACGTCCGCACCGCGGCCGCCCGTGGGTCCGCCGCCTGCGACCGGCGCCGGTGCGGTGGTGGACTTCGCCGGTGCGCCGCCGCGTGCTGTGCCCGGCGTTGCCTGTTTTGGCGCCACCTTCGGCGGGACCTTCGCAGCACTTGGCGCAGGCGCCATTCGCGACGGAACGATGGGCGCCACGGGTGCGGAGGGCGCCGGAGCTTCCGCGGTCGTGCGTGGAGTCGTCGTCGCCGACGCGTCGGGAGGCTTCACGACGCCGATGCTGCGAGGCCCAGGAGGCGCCGCAATGAGGTTCACGCGATACGTGGGCGCCACTGGCGCTGAAGCGGGGTGTCGCGCGAGCAGGAGCAGTGCCGCCGCGCCGAGGTGGAGCGCGACGGAGATGACGATTGGCGCACTGAGCGAGACCGTCTTCGGCGCGACGATCGCTGTCACGGGCCGACGTCGGGGTCGGTGACCAGCCCCACGTCGCCCACACCGGCGGTACGCATCGCCGCGAGCACCTGCGCCACCGTTCCGTACGGCACGCCAGCGTCGGCACGGAGGTACACGCCATCGTGCGCACGGCTCGACGCCAGCGCGCGAAAGGACGAACGAAACTCAGAGAGACTCATCCGCGTGTCGTCCACATAGACTGCCCCGGCGCGGTCGATGCTCACCACGAGGCCGCTCTTCGGCTCGAGCGCCTTTGCCTCCGCCTTCGGCAGGGCGATGTCCACCCCGCCCTGCATCATGGGCGCGGTGATCATGAAGATCACGAGCAGCAGGAGCATCACGTCGATCAGGCTGACGACGTTGATCTCCGAGTTGAGCGGCAATCCCTCGCGCCGGCGTCCGCGCATGCTAGACGCGGCCCTCGCGCACGAGCATGGCGATCACAGTCGTCCCGAAGCCCTCCAGCAGATTGTCCAGCCGGTTGAGACGGTTCGCAAGAATGTTGTATCCGAAGGTGGCGGGAATGGCCACGGTCAGCGCCGCCGCCGTCGCGATGAGCGCCTCGGCCACACCTGGAGCGACGGCGGCGAGGTTGCCCGATCCACTGGTCGCAATGCCGACGAAGGCGCTGATGACGCCAAGCACAGTACCGAGCAGCCCGATCAGCGGGCTCGCCGAACCGATGGTGGCGAGCCAGGGAAGAAAGCGGCCCAGCCGGTCGCGCTCCGTGAGCCCATCGGCATCGAGCACCAGGCGCAGTGTCTCCACCTGTGCAGCGGCGGCGGACGGCGAGGCGGCGCGGACTTCTGCGTCAACGCCGGTGCCAGCGGCACGGGGCCCCGCGTCGTCCACGAACTGCATGGCGCGCAGGAAGGTGCGCTGCGCGGCATTCGGCGTGGCGTGGCGTGCGGCGTTGGCAGCGGCCTCGAGTCGCCCCCCTCGCTCCACCTCGCGCGCGAACGCCGTGGCATTCGAGAGAGACTTCGAGAGTTCGCGTCCGACTCCGAACATGATGGCCCAGCTGACCAGCGACAACACGATGAGGATTCCCAGCACCACCTGCGTTTCGGTGCTCGCGTGCAGGACCAGGTCCTTCGCGGAGGTGGGAACGGCGCCAGCGGACTGCAGGAGTGCGATCATGCGTGACGTGCGAGAAGTGTGAAACCAACAGTGAGCGGACCACAGGCCGGCTGAATGGTATCCCGCTGCTCGCGGGATGACAGGCGATGAGGCGGATGTGTCATTCCGTGCCGCCCTCTTCGTCGGCGGGCATGGCTTCCAGTGCAAAGAGATACCGCGCGGCATCCACGACGCCCAGCCCGCGTCCGTTTGCCGCCGCACTTCGCAACCGGACGGTTGGCCCGTGCAGGAACTTCTGCGTCAGCGAGCTGGCGAAGTGCTCCACCACCGCCCGCTGGTCGGGCGTCAGGTCGCCCATCCGCCGAAGCGCGAGAGACAGTTCACGCTCGCGAATCCGGTTCATTTCGTCGCGCAACTGCATGAGAACGGGAACCGCCGAAAGGCCCGCCAGCCACTGCCAGTAGCGATCGACTTCCTGGTCGATCACCGCTTGCGCGGCTGGCATCTCGCCACTGCGCCGGCGCCGATTCGACTCGACCACCGCCTGCAGGTCGTCGAGATCATAGAGAAAGACGTTCTGGAGATTGGCGACGGATGCTTCCACGTCGCGCGGCACGGCGATGTCCAGGATACAGAGAGGACGATCGCCCCGTCGCTCCACCGCAGCGCGCACGCGCTCCTCGCTCACCACCGGACGAGAGGCGGCGGTGGAGCAGAGCAGCAGGTCAACCTCCGGCAGCGACGCCCAGGCCTCCTCGTAATGCACTGCGGTGGCGTCATAGCGTTCGGCGAGCTGCTGCGCGCGTTCGAAGGTGCGATTCGCCACCACGGCAGCCCGCACCCCCTCCCGCTGGAGCGACTCCAGCGCCAACTCCGCCATCTCCCCCGCTCCCAGCACCATCACCCGCCGCTCAGCCAATGACCCGAAGATCTTCTTCGCGAGCTGGACGGCGGCCGCACTGACACTGAGGGCGCCGTGTCCCACCTGCGTCTCACTGCGCACGCGTCCGCCGGTGAGCAAAGCCGCCTGAAAAAGACGGTTCAACACCACCGCGGAGGTTGCCCGGCACGTTTCCCACGCGTCGCGCACCTGACCGTGGATCTGCGCCTCGCCCACCATCATCGAATCGAGGCCCGACGTCACCCGGAACAGATGCGCGGTCGCCTCGCGATCATGTCGCACATAGCCATATCGGCTGGCATCGTCGCCCAGCTTGGCGTTCAGGATATTCCACGCCGTCCCGGTCGCTGAGGCATCTCCCTCCACGAAATACAGCTCGGTGCGATTGCAGGTACTGAGCAACACGGCCTCCGATGCCACATGGCCCTCGCGCAGGCGAGCGAGTGCCGGTCCCACTTCGCGGGGAGCGAATGCCAGGCGCTCGCGAACCTCCAGCGGCGCGCCGTGGTGGCTCACTCCAACGACGGTTACTGCCATCCGGACAGCTCCTGCGCGATGTCGCCATTCTCCACCCGGGAGCAGAACTGCGCATCGAGCGTTGCGTCCGCGCGTCGCTTCCATTCATCGGCGCCGTACTCGGCGATGACCGAACGCCGAAGCTCGCGGAGCGAGGCGATCACCGCTCCGTAGCGCCTGTCGAACCGCAGGGCAATCGCATCCCGGATGCGTCGCGATGCAGCCGGAAGGCCGCCCGCTGACACCCCCACCACCAGATCGTTCTCGCGATGCACGGACATCATCGTGACCGTGCCTGCGGCCCCGTCGCTGGCCAGGTTGCAGAGTACCCCTGTCGCCGCTGCGTCCGCCGCGATGCGCGCGTTCACCGCCGCGTCGCTCGTCGCGGCGACCACGAGCTGCGCGTCGCCGATGTCTCCCGCGCGATACTCGCGACAGATCATCGTCCACACGGCGGGGCAGGATGGTGGCATCTCACGCGAGATGACGCGAACGATTGCCCCGCCATCGGCGAAGACAGACGCCCGCCGAATGCCTACCGTGCCGGCGCCGACGACGAGCACCCGGAGGCCCGAGGCTTCCACGAGCAGGGGAATGCCGCTCACAGGAAGCGACCGCCGGCGTTGCTTTCGGTGATGCGCACCGCCAGGTAGAGCACCACCACAGCCGCGAAGCTCACGCTGGAGTAGATGGCCGCCCGGCGCGCCTGCCAGCCTCCCAGCACGCGGCCCAGCGCAACCGTCGTCACCGCCAGCCACGCGCCGAGCGCCCAGACCAGCTTGGGTGCGCTCACGTCGCGATAGTGCAGCGAGTATGACACGGCGAGCACCACACCGACGGTCAGGCCGATCCATCCGACCACCGCCCCGATGTGATTCACGCGATCGAGCGTCTGGAGCGGGGGGAAGATACGGTAGATCGCCCCGAAGCGGCGAGATTTGAGCTCGCGTCGCTCCACCAGGTACAACACTCCTGCAACGGCCGCCGTGCCGAAGGCAGCGATGCCGGCGAAGCTGAGAGCAATGTGGGCAACGAGCCAGGCACCCCGCGCGCCGCCGGGATCCATGCCCGGTGTGAGTCCCAGCAGGTTCGCGCAGACCGTGGCGATCGCGGCCATGGGCGCCGCCACGAGCGTGAGGCTCACGTCGCGCGCGACCACCTCGACCACCAGGAGAGTGATCGCGAGCAGAATGCCCGCAAATGAGAGCGACGGACCGAGGCCGGTGACCGGCAACTGGCCCATGCGAGCCACAAACACCAGCAGGGCAGTGGCGTGCGCGGCGACGCCGAGCGCCAGCAGGACGATCACTCCACGGACCGGCGCTGCCACCGGCCGCGCGAAGGGGGTAGCGGCGAGGGCAGCGGCAGCTACGTACAGCGTGATGGCGATGAAGTGAGCGATCGCAGTCATTCGATGGCCTAATCTAATGGCTGCTCACACCTTACACCCACCTGTCAGGGCATGCGCGCCACCACACGGACGCTCTCGTCAACCTGGATCGCCGGCTGAAGATGCTGCGTGATCCGGGCGGTGCTGCCGTACGGGGTCACGCGAATGACGCGCGCCGTCGCGATGAGCACCTCGGGAACGCCCGGCCGTTCACCCTCCACGCCCTGTTGTGCGGCGCGGTAGATCTCGATCTCGTCGCCGATGTGCATGCCGTCCGACGACGAGAGGGCGAAGAGCACTTCGTAGTCGTTCGAGGGCAGCACGGCGTCGCGATGGACGGCCAGCACCCTGGCGGTGCGCAGTCCGCTCACCGGTAGTGGCGTTCCCGACGCACCGGCGCCCGCGGTGTCGAGCGGAACGAGATGCACATTCGCATCGATCTGCCCGTACAGCTCACGCACCTCAGCCACCGTACCTTCGCCATTCTGCGCCGGCCGAACCACCCGCAGCACGCCGGCGGGAATCACGACGCGGCCCACGTCCTCGATCTCGTCGCCCAGCGTGTACGCCACCATGAGGTCGCCCGGCTGACCCGCGACGTTCGCCGGTGTCGACACGAGCACCCGGTCGAAGAGCTGGAAGTTGGTGGTGGAGCGTTCGCGATCGATTCCTGGAATATCCGTGCGGAAGTGGATCTTGCCGGAGCCGGTCGGCCCGCCGCGCGGACCGATCCAGGCCGCCCTCACGACATCGCCGATGGGCACGCGCGGCGGGGCCGCTCGCTCCGCGTTGTTGCTCCGCCGCGGTGCCGCGAGGATGGCTGGACGGAAGACGGTGGGCGCCTGGAGACTCGTTGCGCGCGCAGGGGCAGCCGCGGTGCCTCCGGGAATCCGAAGTACCTCACCGGGATAGATCCAGTGCGGGTCCTCGATGACGTCGGTATTCAACCGATAGATGTCGGGCCACAGGTAGAAGTCGCCCAGAAACGTGCGGGCGAGATCCCACAGGGTATCGCCGCGCCGCACCGTATGCGTCGTGGTGACGGGCTCCTGGCTCTGGGCCTGGGCAGCGAGAGTACCGAGAGGCGCTGCACCAACGAGGAGGGCAGCGGCGATCGACCAGCCGAGACGGGGATGTGACACGCAGTCGCGGGGGAGGCGGCGCCGGCAAGGGCGCGTGAATGCACGACAACCCGTCCACCTGGACGGGACTGCCCGAATGACGATTCGATGCTGAATGCGATACCGGCCAGCACTCGCGATGGTAGCGGGCTGGCCGGTGTCCGTATGTGCTCCACGTCACCCACGAGCGACGACGGCTGGAAATCAACTCAGACGTCCGCCCGGGTTATCCACAACAACTTGTCAGAACGGCAGGTCATCGTCCTCGTCGGCGAGTGCGCCCGGGAAGTCCTCGAAGTCGTCGCCGCCTCCGCCCGCCTTCGCCTTCGCCGGTGCGGAAGCACGGGGCCGAGCTGCCTCGCCCTCATACTCGGCGCCGCGACCGCCGCCGCCGCCCGAGGGAGCCCCGAGCATGATCAGTTCGCGGACGTTGATCTCCGTGGTGTACTTCGTCTGACCGTCCTTGTCCTGCCACTGGCGGTACTCGATACGGCCTTCGATGAAGAGCTTGTCGCCCTTCTTCACGTACTTCTCCACGATGTCGGCGAGCTGCGACGACTTGGTGTTCCAGACCACGCAGCGATGCCATTCCGTCTTCTCCTGCTTGGTTCCGCCCGCATCATTCCAGGTACGGCTGGTGGCGAGTGAGAAGGTGGCGACACGGCTTCCACCCGTTGTGGAGCGTACTTCGGGATCGCTTCCAAGATTGCCGATCAAAGTGGCCTTGTTCAAGCTACGGCTCATGATGTGTTCCTCCAGTGGACGAGAGATCGATGCCTCGTCCGTACGCTAATGTTGACGTCCAGCCGGTGCGTGACCCTTTTCACGCATGCCAGTCCAAAATGTTGACAACACCTGCAACTGCTTGTTTCACATGAGATTGCACCTACTCACCTCATGTGAAACTTTATTTCACCTATCGAGCTGAAGCCGGAGGATCAAGGCATCCTCGACCGGCGAGCGATAGTACCCTCGGCGCCTGCCGACTTCAACGAATCCTCGGCTGCGGTACAGCCGTCGGGCGGAGTCGTTCGCCTCCCTGACCTCCAGATGGACCTCCCTGATACCGCCTGTGCGGGCTGCATCCAGGATGCCATCGAGCAGCATTCCGCCGGCTCCACACTGCCGGCGATCCGGCGCCACCGCGATGTCCGCGATCTCCGCCTCCTGGTCGAGCATCAGTGCGACGACGAATCCCACGATCAGGCATTGCGGTCCCGTGCCGACTTCCGCCACGAGCACCTGAATACGCGCTTCCTCGATGGACGTCAGCAGCGAGCGGTCCGACCATGGATCGCCGAATGATGCACGTTCGATCGCAGAAATTCCATCCAGGTCGGCCGCCCGTGCCACGCGAATCCTCACTGGCTGGACCCGATCACCCACCATCAAGGGGCCGCCCCTGCTCCGCCTCCCACCGCACTTGCGCCTCGGCGAGTCGTCCGTACACAGGCTCCCACTCCGCCAGTTCGGCAGCGGTGTGAAGTCGTATCATATTTGTGATGCGAGCAGCGTTGGACGCCATCGGCATCTGCAGACCGCCCTCTTGATCCGGGCCCACCAGCGTTGCGCCGTGCTCCTCCGCCCACTGCGGCAGCTCCACACTCGACAGCAGCTGAAGCTCGCCAGCCACTGTCACCATCCCTGCCTCGTCGAGCGCGTAGAGCTGGGCGTAGTGCTCTCCGCGCAACGCATCCACGGCAACAAGCACGCGCTCTGCACGATCTCGCCAAGCGCCTGCGGCGATCAGGGCCATGGAGGAGAATGACGCCAGGCTGCATCCGGTGCTCACGCACAACCCCTTCGCGATGGCACCTGCAATCCGCAGGCTCGTGAAGCTTCCGGGACCCGCGCCGCACGCAACCCGATCCAGCGAACCCGGAGCGACGCCAGCCTCCCGCATCACATCGGCCACCGCTGGCATCAGCGCCTCCGTCTCTCGCCCCCGCATCGCGACGGTTGCGTCGCCGAGCAGGAGCGCATCCCGGAAGCACGCGACGCTTCCCGTGTATGTCGAAGCATCCAGCGCGAGCCAGATCACCGATGCCACCCCGCATACAGCAACCGCCGATCGGGATCGTCGGGCAGATGCTGGAGCGAGAGCACGACGCGGCCGGCGGGAAGCCGGTCTCCGGCTCGCTCGGGCCATTCCACGATGATCAGGGCGCGACTTCCGATGATCTCGTCCCAGGCGATGGTATCCAGGTCCCGGGGAGACTCCAGCCGATACAGGTCCAGGTGCTGTACAACCCCACGCTCGGACTCGTACTCGTGCACCAGCGCGTAGGTGGGGCTTGTGACCTCGTCGAGCACACCGAATCCCTCACAGATGGCCTGCGTGAGGGTGGTTTTCCCCGCGCCCAGCTCGCCCTCCATCGTGATCACCAGTGGCGCGCGGGCCGAGCGTCCGAAGCGGCGCCCCCAGTCGCGAAGCTCGTCCAGGGTGAGGGCGTTCGCCCCCTGGTCGGCCAGTGGAGGGATCAGTGGTCCATGCTCCGGGGTCGACATCAGGACGCGTCGGCCGCGAGATCGGCTGAAGCACCGGCCATCCGTGCCTTCACCTGGAAGAGCTGGTCGCGAAGCCGGGCCGCCGCCTCGAAGTCGAGCGCGGTCGCGGCCTCGCGCATCTGCTGCTCGAGCATCGAGACCAGGGTGGCGGGATCAACCATGTCGTACGATGGCGACGCCTTCTCAGCGACCTTCTTTCCCCGTCGCGGCTTCTCGTCGGCACGCTCGGCCCGCGCATCCGCCACGCGCGTGATGAACCGGACTTCCGCAACACTCTTGGAGACCGAGGTGGGCACGATGCCATGCTCCTCGTTGTGGGCCGCCTGGATCGTGCGCCGGCGCGAGGTTTCCTCCATGCACCGCTGCATGGATCCGGTGATCCGATCCGCGTAGAAGATCGCCCGTCCGTTCAGATGGCGAGCGGCACGTCCCACGGTCTGGATGAGCGAGCGATCCGACCGGAGAAATCCCTCTTGATCCGCATCGAGAATCGCCACGAGGGAGACCTCGGGCATGTCGAGTCCCTCGCGCAGGAGGTTGATGCCCACCAGCACGTCGAAATCGCCGAGCCGGAGTCCGCGCACAATTTCCATCCGCTCGATCGCATCGATGTCCGAGTGCATGTACCGCACGCGCACGCCCACCTGCTGCAGGTAATCGGTGAGATCCTCG